>JBEKNM010000374.1:0-4976 GCA_049522835.1 Mycobacterium sp. | reverse complement strand
GCGGTGTCGCGGGGGTTGAAGAAGATCGTGCTCGCGGCGCCGAACGCAATAATGCCGACCCATAGATAGATCAGCAGCACCACCCGGCGATGCGAATGACCGATCTGCAGCAGCCGGTGGTGCAGATGCATCTTGTCGGGGCTGAATGCGCTGCGGCCCGCGCGAGTGCGGCGCACGATCGCCAGTAGAAGGTCGAGCATCGGGAACAACATGACTGCCACCACCAGAAGGAACGGTGATAGCAGAGCAAATGCGTCGCGGGCGCCGTAGGCGTTCTGCGAGATCGGGCCTGCCGCGGTGGTGGAGGCTGCAGCGAGCATTAAGCCGATCAGCATCGACCCGGAGTCGCCCATGAAAATCTTGGCCTTGTGGAAATTGTGCGGCAGAAAGCCCAGACAAGCCCCCGCGAGCACTACCGAAATCACCGCCGGCGGGTAGAACAGCACGTCACCGCCGTGGTCGCGCAGCAAACCGACGGAGAACATGAAGATCGCCAGCGCGGTGATAAGTCCCAACCCGGCAGCCAGTCCGTCGAGTCCGTCGACGAAGTTCATCGCGTTGACGGCCGACACGGTCAGAGCCAAAGTGAGCAGGATCGAGGAGGCCTGGTCGAGCACGATGGTGCCGACGCCTCCCAACGGGATGTACAGGACGCTCCAGGCGACACCCATGGTGACCAGCACACTGGCCGCGGTGATTTGACCGGCGAATTTCGTCAGCGCGTCCAGGCCCCAACGGTCGTCGATCAGCCCGATACCAAGGATTACGGCGCCCGCCACCAGCACCGCGGGCATACCCGTGGAATAGACGAACCCCCGGGTCAGCGCCGGAAGCTGGGATGCCAGGAAGACAGCGGCGATAACGCCCAGAAACATCGCCAGCCCGCCCATCCGTGGGGTGGGCGTCACGTGCACATCGCGTTCCCGCGGATAGGCAACCGCTCCCAATCGGGTAGCCAGCACCCGCACCGGCCCGGTGGCGAAGTAGGTGATGATCGCTGCGGTCAGTCCGACCAGCGCAAGCTCGCGTAGCGGGACGCCGGCGCCGCGATCAGAGAAGGCGAACAAACCACCGGCAAGGCTGGTTACGTCGCTGGACACGACGAGACCGTACTGCACCAACCTGAGACCTGAACAACCACGCTGCACCAGCGCAGACCGTGAAACCCGTGCGAAAAATGTGCCGGGACGTCGCAGTGGTGCACGCTCGCGGCTATGCGATCAAACTTGCCGGTTCCAACCCGAGGACTTTTGCGACCCGCTCAACGCTCACCGGGCCCGCCCGCAGGATTCGAGGATCAGCTCCGGTGAGGTCGACGATCGTCGAAGCGGCCTGCAGCACGGACGGACCCGTGTCGAGATAGACGTCGACGAGATCACCGAGTTGATTGCGCGCCTCCTCGGCGCTAACCGCGGGGGGACGGCCCGAGACGTTGGCGCTGGAAACCGCCATCGGCCCCACTTCACGCAGCAGTTCGATGGCGACGGGGTGCAACGGCATCCGCAGCATCACGGTGCCGCGGGCATCGCCGAGATCCCACTGCAGCGACGGCGCTTGCTCGACCACCAGGCTTAGTGCGCCGGGCCAGAACGCCCGGATGAGCTCGCGAGCCCCCGCCGGCATTGTGTAGACCAGACCCTCGATGGTGTGCCAGGAGCCGACCAGCACGCCCACCGGCATGTCACGTCCACGTCCCTTGGCCGACAACAGCGCGGCCACCGCGCCGCTGTCGAAGGCGTCGGCACCAATGCCGTAGACCGTATCCGTCGGCATAACAACCAGTTTGCCGCCTTTGAGCGAGCCTAACGCCGAGGCGAGTCCCTGTGAACGCTGTACGGGGTCAGCACAGTCGAACACCTGTGTCACGGCTCTCCCCTCTTACGGGCCGTCACGAACCTCGGTCGGCCGGCCAGATCTTGCCGGGCTACGACGTCAGCGAAGAGTCCTGTGCCCTCGACCAATTCGACAGTCTTGGACGACGTGGTGTCGTCGTGCTCTACGGCCAACAGGCCACCGGAGCGCAGCCAGCGACCGGCGTGGGCGACAACCGCGGCGATCAGCGCCATCCCATCTGGTCCGCCAAGCACCGCGTGATGCGGATCATGTTGGGCTACTTCCGGTTCCAGAACAGCATCGTCAGGGACGTAGGGTGGGTTCGCCACGACCAGATCGACCTGTCCGTCCAGTTCGGGAAGCAGGCCCGACGTGGTGACGTCGGCGTGCACGAGTTCGACTGTGCTGCCGTCGGCGTTTCGGCGGGCGTAGTCCAGCGCAGTAACGGAATCGTCGATGCCGATGATCCGGGCCGCGGGCCGGTGATGGGCTAAAGCGACCGCCAACGCGCCGGATCCGGTGCATAAATCGACAATCACCGGCCGCGCTCCAAGGCCCTGCGCGCTGGCCCACGCCAACATGGCTTCGGTCTCCGGTCGCGGTATGAACACACCCGGGCCGACGTTGAGCAGCACCGGCCCGAACCCCACCGACCCGGTGAGATGCTGCAACGGCACCCGCTGCGAGCGCGCCGCTATCACGTCACGGTACCGGCCGAAGAACTCGTCGCCGGGCGACTCGAGCAGGGTCAGCCGACCGCGGTCGGTACCCGCCAGGTGCGCAGCCAACTGTTCGGCGTCGCAGCGCGCCGAATCGATCCCCGCTTCGGCGAGTAGCGCCGCAGCGGAGTCGATTGCGCGCCGCAGAGCCGTCATGCCTGTTGTAGCCGGGACTGCTTGTCAGCGGCGCTCAGCGCGTCGAACAGCGCATCCAGGTCACCGTCGAGAACCTGATCGAGATTGTGTGACTTGTAACCGATTCGGTGGTCGGTGATCCGGTTCTCCGGGAAGTTGTAGGTGCGAATGCGTTCGCTGCGGTCGACCGTGCGAATCTGGCTGGCCCGATCCGCCGACGCGTCGGCCACCGCCTGCTCTTCGGCCACTGCCTGCAGGCGAGCGGCAAGCACTTGCAACGCGCGGGTCTTGTTCTGCAGCTGCGACCGCTCGTTTTGACAGGTGACGACAATCCCGGTGGGCAGATGGGTGATCCGCACTGCCGAATCGGTGGTATTAACACCTTGGCCGCCCTTCCCCGAAGACCGATAGACGTCGATGCGCAGATCCGACTCGTCGATCTGCACCTCGCCGACTTCCTCGGGTTCCGGATAAACCAGCACGCCTGCCGCTGAAGTATGCACGCGGCCTTGGGATTCCGTCACCGGGACCCGCTGTACCCGGTGTACCCCGCCCTCGAACTTCATCCGCGACCAGACTCCGTCGACCGCGTCGCCTTTACTGGCAATGGTGAGCGTCGCATCCTTGTAGCCGCCCAGATCCGAAGTGGTCTCGTCCAGGACGGTCACTGTCCAGCCATGGCGCTCGGCGTAGCGAATGTACATCCGGGCCAGGTCGGCAGCGAACAATGCCGATTCTTCCCCACCCTCACCGGATTTGACTTCGAGCACGATGTCGTCGGCGTCATGCGGGTCGCGCGGCGACAGCATGTCGGTGAGTTGCGTGTCCAGCTCGGCCACCCGGGATTCCAGTTCGGTTACCTCGTCGGCGAACGAGTCGTCGTCGGCGACGAGTTCACGTGCGGTCTCCAAGTCGCCGCGCGCCGACATCAGTTTGCGGTGGGTCGCGACGATCGGGGCCAACCGGGCGAACCGTCGTCCGGCTTTGCGCGCCTCGGCGGGATTGCTGTGCAAGTCGGGATTTGCGAGCGCAACCTCGAGTTCGGCGTGCTCGGCGAGCAGCACGTCAATAGTCTGTACCGGCTGCGTCATGTCACACCTCCTGCCCCGTTCTGCGCCGTTCTTTCAGGTTCAGCGAGCCCCGTCTACTCCCAAACGCGGACCGACGCCCGGCCTGCGCACGTTCATGCACAGTTCGGGCGTCGGTAAGCCAGCTATTTGTCGGCCTTCTCCGGCGCAGCGGCCTCAGCCGATGCAGCCTTGCGCTTGCCGTAACGCTTTTCGAAGCGGGCCACCCGGCCGCCGCTGTCCAGGATCTTCTGCTTGCCGGTGTAGAACGGATGGCACTGGGAGCAAACCTCGACGACGATGCGACCTCCCAGCTTGGTACTGCGCGTCTGGAAGGTGTTCCCGCATCCGCAGACCACAGTGGTCTCTTCGTAGGCGGGATGAATGTCAGCTTTCATGATGTCCTCTTCGATCGTTGGCCGCCGAGACCCCATTTTGGATCCGGCGGTCGGGCGTGAACTTTAGAACCTGAGGCGGTCCTGGCCCAGTCGACCGCGATTATGCCAGGTCAACCACCATCTTCCCAAACACCGAGATCCCTCCGCGCATTCCCGGTGTATTCCCGGGTGTATTCCCGGGCGTATAGCAAGGTCTGCCGGTTGCGTGTCCAGAGGACCCCGCCCTCAGGTGTCGCTCCTGCCGCGGTCAGCTCTCGCTTCAGGACCTTGTTGGTCGCCGTGGTCGGCAGCCGGTCGGTGAGCCAGACATAGCGGGGCCACGCCTTGGGTGACAGGTCGTGCTGGCCGGCCAGAAATTGGCCGAACTCTTCGGGCGTCAGGTCAGCGTTGTCTTGCAATACGATCGCTGCCATCACCTGGTCGCCGACGTGTTCGTCGGGTATCGCATACACCACGACCTGGCTGACCGGCGTCAATCGCTGGATGATTCGTTCGATGGGTGCGGTGGCCATGTTCTCTCCATCCACCCGCAACCAGTCACCGCTGCGCCCGGCGAAGTAGATCCAGCCGTCGACGTCCTGGTAGGCGAGGTCGCCCGACCAGAACATGCCATGCCGAAGGCGGCTTTCGGTAGCTTGCGGGTCGTTGTAGTAGCCGGCGAACAGACCCGTGCCCGTGGTGTTGACCAGCTCCCCTATCGCCACGTCTGCGTTGGTCAGGGCACCGTCATCACTGAAGGCGGCCACCGGACACTCGGCCAGGGTCTCCGGGTTGTAAATGGCGACACCGGGAAAGCCCCGGCCCAGCGAGCCCGCCGGACAGCC
>JBEKNM010000373.1:0-4985 GCA_049522835.1 Mycobacterium sp. | reverse complement strand
TTCACGAGGCGGCCAATATGGCCGCGCTCTGGGACCTGCCACTGGTCTTCGTCTGCCAGAACAACCTCTACGCCGAAATGACGCCGACCTGCGACACCATGAAGCTCGAACATGTCGCCGAACGGGCTGCCGGATACGGCATGCCGGGTGTTCGGGTGGACGGCAACGATCCGCTGGCGGTGAAATCCGCGCTCGACGAAGCACTGCAGCGGGCGCGCGGCGGTGGCGGGCCCACCTTCATCGAATGCGTGACGTTCCGCTTCCGCGGTCACTACTTCGGTGACCGGATGCCGTATATCCCCAAGGAGCAACTGGCCGCAGCGATCGCGGCCGACCCGGTGCCGCGGTTCCGCAACAACCTCGCCGACGCCGGAATCTGCGGAGAGGACGAGTTCAACCGCATCGAGGACGAAGCGCTGGCGACGGTGGAAACAGCGCTGAGCACGGTCATGAGCGCGGAATCCCCGTCAGCCGATGAACTCGACCACGACGTGTACGCAACCCCGATCAAGTTCCCGGTCTGAGGACGTGCTGATGGACGAAAAAGAGATGACGATGCGCGAGGCGCTGAACCTCGCGCTGGACGAGGCGCTGCAGGCCGACGACAGGGTGTTCCTGCTTGGTGAGGACATCGCCGATCCGGGCGCGTCCGGTCCGACCGCCGGGCTGTCGACGAAGTACGGCCACGACCGGGTGCTGGACACCCCGATCTCGGAGGCTGCGATCGTCGGCGCGGCCATCGGTGCCGCCATCGACGGAATGCTGCCGGTGGCCGAGATCATGATCATGGACTTCATCGGCATCGCCGCCGACCAGCTGATCAACAATGCCGCCAAGCTGCGGTTCATGACCGCCGGGCGCACCACGGCGCCGATCACCATCCGCACCCAGGTTTATGCCGGATTGGCGACCGGTGCAACGCACTCGCAGAGCCTGGAGGCGTGGTTCATGCACATCCCCGGCATGAAGGTGATCGTGCCCTCCACGCCGCGCGACGGCAAAGGCCTACTGACGACCGCGATCTTCGACGAGGACCCGTGCCTGTTCATCGAGACGATCCGCCTGCAAAGCAAGAAAGGACCCGTCCCGCTCGAGCCCGGGTTTTCAATTCCGTTCGGGCAGGCCGACATCAAGCGGCCGGGCACCGACGTGACACTGATCAGTTACGGACGCAGCGTGCACGACGCGCTGGCGGCGGCGGTCACCTTGCAGGAGCAGGGCGTGAGTGCCGAGGTCGTCGATCTGCGCACTCTGGTGCCGCTCGACGTAGAGACGATCGTCGAATCCGCACGTCGCACTCGAAGAGTCGTGATCGTGCACGACGCGGTCCAATTCGCCGGTCCGGGTGCTGAGATCGCAGCGATCCTGCAATCCGAATTATTCGGTGAGCTGGCCGCACCCGTCGAGCGGGTGGGAGCCCGGTTCGTCCCCAATCCGGCTGCAGCGGCACTCGAGGCACAGGTGTATCCGTCGCCAGGGCGCATTGTCGAAGCCGCCCAGCGGACCCTGCACAAGGCGGGAGCACGTGGCTGACTTCATTATTCGCATTCCACGGGTGTCGGTGGCGGTCGCGGAAGCCGAGCTTACCGACCTTCTGGTCGACGCCGGTCAGCATGTCGAGGAGGGCACCCCCATCTACGTGATCGCGACCGAGAAGGTTGAACAGGAGATCGAAGCAGGCGCCTCGGGCACCGTGCAATGGACAGGCCAGATCGGGACCACTTACGACATCGGCGCCGAAATCGGCGTCATCACCCCATAACGAAAGGCAGGCACGTATGGACCTGAACGAGACCCGCGAGAGAATCATCTACGAAAAAGAAGGCCCGATCGCACGCGTCACTCTCAACTGGCCTGAGAAGGCCAACGCCCAGGATCAAAAGCTGGCCGAAGAAGTCGACGCCGCGCTACTGGACGCCGATCGTGATTACGACATCAAGGTGCTGATCCTGAAGGCCAACGGCAAGGGCTTCTGCTCGGGACACGCCATCGGCAACAACGCAGTCGACTATCCGTCGTTCGTCGAGGCCGCAAAGGTGATGGGCACGCCCTGGAAACCGCAGACCGACCTGTTCGTCAAGCCGATCCTGAATCTGTGGGAGTTCTCCAAGCCGACGATCGCGCAGGTGCACGGCTACTGCGTCGGCGGGGGCACCCACTACGGGCTGATCACCGACATCGTCATCGCCTCCGAGGATGCCTACTTCTCCTACCCCCCGCTGCAGGGATTCGGTATGCCCTCGGGCGAGTGCTCGATTGAGCCGTGGGTGTTCATGAACTGGCGGCGCGCGGCGTATTACCTGTACCTCGCCGAGGTCATCGACGCCAAGAAGGCGCTGGAGGTCGGCCTGGTCAACGAGGTCGTTCCGCTCGAGAAACTCAACGACCGCGTCGAGGCGATCGCCCGCCATATCGCCCAGGCGCCGATGACCACACTGCTGGCGACCAAGGCCAACCTCAAACGGGCCTGGGAACTGATGGGCATGCGCGTGCATTGGCAGAGCTCCAATGACCTCGTCGCGCTCGCGTCGATCAGCAAGGACGTGCAGGAGCTGATTCAGACGGTGTTCAAGGACAAGGTGCTGCCGTCCGAGCAGGCCCGACGCCAGGCCGCCGCGGCGGCATCGACCGACGGCGCTGCAACCACGTAAGTCCCGCCCGTGAATATCGCCGATCACGCGACCACAGCCGCAGAGTCGCCGGCCTTGATTATCGACGGCGGCGCAATCTCGTTCGGCGAGCTGCATGCCAGGAGCCAACGAGTCGCCGCGGTGCTGCACAGCGCAGGGCTGCGCCGCGGCGACGGCGTGGCCCTGGTCCTGCCGAACCGACCCGAGTTCTTCGAAATCACTTGGGGATGCCAGCTTTCCGGGCTTTACTACACCGCTGTCAACACCCACTTCACTCCCGACGAAGTCGCCTACGTCATCGATGATTCCGATGCAAAGGCGGTGTTCTTGGATGCCACGGCGGCTCCGATGGCCGACCTCGCCTCGCACCTGAGGGCTGTTAACGCCGGAGTTGGCATCCACATCATGGTCGGGGACAAGCTGCCCGGCTGGCAATCCTACGAAGACGCCCTGGCGACGGCCGGCGATGCGCCGCCATCGGCAGACGGGTCGGAAATGCTCTACTCGTCGGGCACCACCGGACGGCCTAAGGCCGTTCGCCGGCCGCTTCCGAGCGACGGCAACGGATCATGGGCACAGGGCGTTTTGGAGATGGCGCTGACTCACAGCTACAAGATGCGCCCGGCCAGCGTGTACCTCTCCCCCGCGCCGCTGTACCACGCAGCCGGCGTGAATTACACCATGGCGGTCAACCGCGTCGGCGCGGCGTCGATCATCATGAAAAAGTTCGATGCCGAGACAGTGCTGCGGCTGATCGAGACCCACCGTGTCACCCACGCCCAGTTCGTGCCGACGATGTTCGTGCGGATGCTCAAGCTGCCCGAGGCGGTCCGGCAAAAGTATGACATGTCGAGTTTGCGATACGTGTTGCACGCGGCCGCGCCCTGCCCGGTAGATGTCAAACACCGAATGATGGAGTGGTTTGGGCCCATCATATACGAATACTATGGCGGCACAGAGGGATTCGCGGGCACCACGATCGGCCCCGAGGAGTGGCTTGCCCATCCCGGTTCGGTGGGCATACCGATGGCTCCGGTACACGTGATCGGCGACGACGGAGAAGAGCTTCCCGTCGGGCAACCCGGGGAGCTTTACTTCGAAGGTGGACCCGACTTCGAGTACTTCAAGGACCCCGCCAAAACCGCATCGGTGTCCAACGAACGCGGCTGGCGCTCCCTGGGGGACGTGGGTTATGTCGACGAGGACGGATACATGTACCTCACCGACCGGTCGACCTTCATGATCGTCTCGGGCGGGGTGAACATCTACCCCCAAGAGGCAGAGAACCTGCTGGTCATGCATCCCAAGCTGGTAGACGCGGCGGTATTCGGCGTGCCCAACGACGAGTTCGGTGAGGAGGTCAGGGCCGTCGTGCAACCCGTAGAAGGTGTGACGCCCGGGCCCGACCTAGAGGCCGAACTCATTGAGTACTGCCGAACTAACCTCGCCGGTTACAAGTGCCCGCGCTCAGTGGAATTCGACCCTGAGTTGCCCCGGGACCCGAACGGAAAGCTCTACAAGAGGCGTATTCGCGAACGTTACTGGCAAGGCCGGGTATCGCGGATCGTGTGAGCTAACACAAGGAGTCGAGATGGCTGTAGAGATGGGCAACCAGATAGGCAAGCCAGTGGGCGGAAGGAACGCCGGCAGGAACGCGGCGAACTGGACGCCGCTACCGGTGCCGTGGGCGGTCCAGACCGCCGATCGGATTCCCAAGCAGCGGTACTACGACCCGGAGTTCTACGCGCTGGAGACGGAGATGTTCTGGCCGCGCGTGTGGCAGATGGCATGCCGGCTCGAGGAGATACCCAAGCCGGGCGACTTCGTCGAGTACGAGATCCTCGACCAGTCGATCATCGTGGTGCGTGTCGACAGCCAAACCGTGCGGGCCTACGACAACGCGTGCCGCCATCGCGGGGTAAAGCTGGTGGAAGGCAATGGATCTCGGCGTACCTTCGTCTGCCCATTCCACGGCTGGTGCTGGGGCATCGACGGACGTAACACCTACGTGGCGCGCCCCGAGGTGTTCGCCGAGGACAACCTGTGCCCGGACGATCTTCAACTCGTCTCGGTCAGGTGCGAGCTGTGGGGCGGTTGCGCGTGGATCAATCTCGACGAGGGTGCTCCCCCGCTGCGCGACTGCATGGAGCCCTTCGCCTCGATCTATGACGCCTGGAAGGTGGAATCGCTGCGCACCGAATGGTGGCAGTCGTGTCGGCTTCCGGTGAATTGGAAGCTGGCGACGGCCGCGTTCATGGAGGGCTACCACGTCCCGCAGACCCATCCCCAGCTGCTGCCCAGCGCACAGAGCGGCAGCCCGACACAGAGCTCCAAGGCGGTACATCCGATCGTCCA
>JBEKNM010000372.1:0-4996 GCA_049522835.1 Mycobacterium sp. | reverse complement strand
CCGCGCCCTCGGCTTCACCGTCTAACCTTTCTAGCGCCGATAGTGAATCTCACGACGGCCCGTCGGCGTGTCGCGTCGCCAGATTCACACTCGGGGAAGCAGGCGCTCCAATCGTGGGAGGGGCCGTCAAGCTGAAGCTCAGAACGCGTCTTCGGAGAGGCGCATGATCTCATCGTCCATCGACTCGATGACGCCGCGCACCGAGGTCAGTTTCGGAAGCATGTTCTTGGCGAAGAACTCCGCGGTGGTGATCTTGCCTTGATAGAACATCTCGTCGCGCTTCGACGGCGCATCTCCCAGCGCGGCGCGTGCGACACCGGCTTGCACCAGCAATCGCCAGCCGATCAGCAGGTCGCCGACGGCCAGCAGGTAGCGCACCGATCCGAGGCCAACCTTGTAGATATCCGTGGGCTGTTGCGCGGCGGCCATCAGATACCCGGTCAGTGCGCCCGTCATCGCGGTCACGTCCTCGAGCGCGGTTTGCAGCAGCTGGGCCTGTGATTTCGCCGCGTCGGAACAGGTATCGATGGTTTGACTGATCTGAGCTGTCACAAACTGCAAGGCCGAACCGTGGTCGCGGACGATCTTGCGGAAAAAGAAGTCCAGCGCCTGGATCGCGGTAGTGCCTTCGTAGAGCGAGTCGATTTTGGCGTCACGGATGTACTGCTCGAGCGGATAGTCTTGCAAAAATCCTGAGCCACCTAGCGTTTGCAGCGACTCGGTCAGGATTTCGTAGGCCCGCTCCGAGCTCACCCCTTTCACGATAGGCAGCAGCAGATCGTCGACCCGGTGCGCCATGTCGTGATCTGCGCCCGAAACCCGTTGTGCGACATCGTCGTCTTGGTGTGCGGCGGCATACAGATAGAGTGCTCGAAGCCCCTCCGCGTACGCCTTCTGGGTCATCAGGCTGCGGCGCACATCGGGGTGGTGCATGATCGTGACCCGTGGCGCGGTCTTGTCGGTCATCTGGGTCAGATCCGCACCTTGGACGCGCTCCTTGGCATAGGCCAGCGCGTTCAGGTAGCCGGTGGACAACGTCCCTGCGGCCTTGACACCGATCGTCATCCGAGCGTGCTCGATCACGGTGAACATTTGCGCGATCCCGTTGTGCACGCCGCCGACCAAGTAGCCAACGGCCGGCACGTCGGTGGCGCCAAACGTCAATTCGCACGTCGGGGAGGACTTCAGGCCCATCTTGTGTTCCAGCCCGGTGACGAACACTCCGTTGCGGGAACCGAGTTCAAACGTGTCGGGGTCGAAAAGATAGTTGGGCACGTAGAACAGGCTCAACCCTTTGGTACCCGGACCGGCGCCAACAGGGCGGGCCAGCACCAGATGGAAAATGTTCTCGGCGGTATCGCCGACATCGCCACCGGAGATGAATCTCTTGACGCCCTCGATGTGCCAGGTGCCATCGGGTTGTTCGATGGCTTTGGTGCGGCCCGCACCGACGTCGGAGCCCGCATCGGGTTCGGTGAGCACCATGGTGGCTTGCCAGCCGCGCTCCACGCCCACTGCGGCCCACTGCCGCTGCTCTTCGTTGCCCTCCTCGTAAAACGCCTGGGACAGCACCGGGCCCAGGGCGAAGAAGGACGCGGAGGGATTGGCGCAGAAGATCATTTCGTTGACCGCCCAGGTCAGCGGGGGCGGCGCAGGCATGCCGCCGATCTCCTCGGGCAGGCCCAGCCGCCACCACCCGGCCTCCTTGATCGCGTCCACCGTTTTCACCAACTCGGCCGGCACGCTGATGGTGTGCGCCGCCGGGTCGAATACCGGCGGATTGCGGTCCGCAAAGGCGAAGGATTCGGCCACCGGACCTTCTGCCAAGCGAGCGGACTCGGCCAATATCGTTCGAACCGTGTCCTCGTCGAGGTCGCTGTAGCGTCCGGTGCCGAGGACAGCGCCTACATCAAGAACCTCGAACAGGTTGAATTCGAGATCGCGAACGTTGGCGATGTAGTGGCCCAAGGCGATTGCCTCCACTCCGGCTGAAAGGCACTCAGTCTCTCCGAGTTGGGAACCAAGTCTTGCCGAGTTGATAAAACGTACGCAACCGTAACCAGTGGTACGGCATCGCCGCGCTCAACGGCGTGCGCCTGCTGACCAACGACTCCTCGCGGGCCGCGACGCCAACTGGCGCTGAAGAACCGACCGGCCTGGGAACATGACACCAGCTCGGAGCGTTATCGCAGACGTGACTACACGAGACCTCACTGCTGAGCAGTTCAACGAAACGGTCGAGAGCAACGACATCGTGCTCATCGATTTTTGGGCGTCGTGGTGCGGACCGTGCCGCCAGTTCGCGCCGGCGTTCCAGGCGTCGTCGGAGAAGCACCCCGACGTCGTACACGCCAAAGTCGACACCGAAGCCGAACAACAGCTGGCAGCGGCCGCCCAGATCCGGTCTATCCCCACGCTGATGGCCTTCAAGAAGGGCAAGCTGCTGTTCAACCAGGCTGGCGCACTGCCGCCGGCGGCCCTGGAGGACCTGGTGCAGCAAGTCAAAGCCTTCGACGTCGAGGCCGTTCAAGCCGATGCCGAGCAAGGCTGAGTCGGCTCGCGGCAACGCTGCCCAGCGTGGCAGCGGTGATGCCACGATGTTGACGTGGTGCCCCAGAGGTGCTTGGCGCGGCTCACCTAACGTGTGAGGTGAGTGCGATGAAGACTGGTGTCAAGGCGACCGCGACGGCACTGATCGGGTTTGTCGTCTTCGTCGTGCTGCTGTTCCTGCCGGCCGGGACGTTCGACTACTGGCAAGCGTGGTTGTTCATCACCGTCTTCGCGGTCTCCACCTGGGTCCCGGCCGCATACTTGATCCGGACGAACCCGGCCGCCCTGGAACGACGGATGCGTGCGGGGCCGTCGGCGGAAACGAGGACGGTGCAGAAGGTCGTCATTGGTGTCGCGGGAGTCTCGGCGCTGGGTCAGCTGGTGCTGTGCGCGTTCGACCATCGGTTCGGGTGGTCCGCGGTGCCCGCGGCGGTTTCGGCGGCCGGCGATTTGCTGGTGGCGATCGGCCTCGGCATCGCTCTGCTGGCGGTCGTACAGAACAGTTATGCGGCCGCCAACGTCACCGTTGAGGCTGGCCAGAAGACGGTGTCGACGGGTCTGTACGGGTTCGTCCGGCATCCGAGGCAACCTGGTCATGATGGTGGGCATCCCGCTCGCCCTCGGCTCGTACTGGGGCCTTCTGACAAGAAAGTCACGGTCAGGCGATGCCGAGCAAGGCTGAGTCGGCTCACGTCGACCTGAGTGTATGTGTTGAGACAGCCATGCAGGTCGCTGGTCTGACGCCAGGCCGTTTGTAGGCTCATCGCAGAGGAGGGTGTGGTCGGGGTCTGAAGCCGCCGGTGTCGAGCAGGCTGCGGGTGATGTAGTTGATCAGGTTGCGGAAGCCCAGGGCGGTGCCGCGGCGGTCTTGAAGCCGGTGAAGCCGTCCATGGCCACGATCTCGATTCCGTCGCGGAACGCTGGTGTCTGGGCCTCGAGCCAGGTTTTGAACACCTGTTTGGATCGGCCTTCGACCATGTCCAGCAGTCTTGACGGTCCGGTGCCGTCGCGGACCGGGGTGAGGTCGATGATGACGGTGACGAACTTGTCCCCGCGGCAGGTGTGGCGCCACGCGTGCTCATCCACGCCCAGGACTCGGACACCGTCGAAGCGGGTCGGGTCGGCGATCAGCAACTGGTGGCCGGTCGCCAGGACGGCGTCGTTGACGGTGTGCCAGGACACCCCGAGCACGGCGGCGATCCGGGCGATCGACATCCGGTCGATGACGACACTCTTCAACGCCCACATCACCGCCTGCGTCGAGAGTTTGCCCTTGGCGCGGCGGCTGCGGTCGTGTCTTGACGCCAGATCTGCCCGCAGCCCGAACAGCGGTAGCGGCGGATGCGGACGTGCAGGATCGTTGCCCGCCAGCCGAGTGGGACGTGCGCCAGTAGGCGCAGCACGCTGTCGCGCGGCACCCCCAGACAGCCGCAGGCATGGCACCAGTCGTCAGGCTCGACCAGTCGACAGAGCAACACGGTGTGGTCGGGGTGCAGTTGTTGGCCGACCACGTCCAAGCCGAGGTCATCTAGCCGGCAGAACGTCGTCAGGTCAGCTGGGCAGAAGGTAGCGTCACGCACGAGCCTAGGGCTCAACCGCGGTCTTCGGGGATCGGTGATCGTCCGGTGGCGTTTGGCCGATCAGGCGCGGTCGTGGAGAGTGATCTGGTAGCCGTCGGGGTCGGCGAAGGTGAATGTCCGACCGAAGGGGCCGTCAATCGGTGCGGAGACGATAGTGTGACCGTCGGCGACGAGAGCATCGTGAATGGCCTGGACGTCTGTGGCGTGGAGCCAGATCGCGGCACCGATGCCGGGCTGAGCAACCGATGCGAGGTCGGTGCCGGGAACGACGTCGCGGAGTGCGAACGCGATCGGCTTCGTCTCGAAGACGACGGCGTGCGGAGGTCCGGCCTGCGAGCGGACGAGGCCGAGGTACTGCTCGTAGAACGCCTGCGAAGCGTCGAGGTCGCGCGCTTGGAGCGAGATGAAGTCGGGGCCGGTGGCGGGCATGATGATGCTCCTTCTTTTCGTGTCAGCTTTCTGACACAGGTCAGCCTATGTCAGAATTCTGACATGAGTCAAGACGGTGTCGGTGTCGACCTGGAGACGTCACTGGGCTACCTGCTGAAAGAGGCGTCGAGCGTCCTGCGCGCAGCCATGGAGGAGGTGCTGCGGCCGCTTGGGATGAGCGTGACGCACTACTCCTGCCTCGAGCTGCTGGCTCAACGACCGGGCTTGTCGAACTCCGAGCTCGCGCGGGGCGCGTTCGTGACACGGCAGTCGATGAACGTGCTGCTCCAGGCCCTGGAACGAGAGGGCTACGTGACCAGGCCTGCGGAGGCACCCGTCGGGAAGGTTCTTCCCACGCGGCTCACGCCTCGCGGCCGACGGAGCCTAGAGAAGGCGACCATAGCGGTCCGGTCCGTCGAAGTCAGAATGCTGGCCGG
>JBEKNM010000371.1:0-5388 GCA_049522835.1 Mycobacterium sp. | reverse complement strand
GCACTCTGGCCCACGGCAATCACCTCGGCCCTGCAATCGGATCAGACTGCTTTGGTGACCTGATCGTCACATGGCCTTCGACGCACCCTTGGGATTGAACAACGTGCGTGTCTCTCACGAACTTGGCGGATCCGCATCGCTCCGCCATCACTCGTGAGATTCCGCCACGGTTCGTGAGACCCTACAAGACGAAACACCTCACCTCGCCATGTTGGCGAAGCGCGACAAGTGCAGTTGATGCGCGACGGTGACCGTCTTGGTCGGACCGTTGCGGTGTTTGGCGAGAATGAAATCCGCCTCTCCCCCGCGCGGATCGTCACGCTCGAACGCGTCCGGCCGATGCAGCAGGATGACCATGTCCGCATCTTGCTCCAGCGATCCCGACTCGCGAAGGTCGGACAGCATCGGCTTCTTGTCGGTGCGCTGCTCTGGACCGCGGTTCAGCTGGCTGATCGCAACCACCGGAACCTCGAGTTCTTTGGCCAACAACTTGAGATGACGCGAGAATTCCGACACTTCCACCTGTCGCGACTCGTGCTTCTTGCCCGACGTCATCAGCTGCATGTAGTCGATCACGATGAGCCGTAGGTCCGCTTTCTGCCGCAGCCGGCGCGCCTTGGCGCGGATCTCCATCATGGTCAGGTTGGGCGAATCGTCGATATACATTGGCGCCTCGCTGATTTCGCTCATCCGCCGTGCCAGCCGCGTCCAGTCGTCGTCGTTCATCCGGCCCGAACGCATATCGGCGAGCTTGATTTTCGCCTCCGCCGACAGCAGTCGCATCACGATCTCGGACTTGCTCATCTCCAGCGAGAAGATGACGCTGGCCAGACGACTCTTGATCGAACACGACCGCATGAAATCCAGGCCCAGGGTGGAATTGTGCGTCGGCACCATCCCGCGGCCCGCCAGATACAGGTGCGCGCCGTTGTCCACCTCGACACAGCGCACCGGAACGCTGGCCACTCGGCGAACCGAGGCGATTTGCAGCACCGGAGCCATCAGGGCGGCGGCGGCCCGCCGCTCGGCGTACCGAGCGGCGGGCCTTTCCACCACGATTGCGTCCAAGCCGCAACGTAATTGAGCCGACGTGCGGATGCCATAACCGGTCGGCCACTGGTGCTGGGCGTCGGCCACAATGACCGTGCCGTCAGAGAATTCGATCTCATAGCAAGGCCGGCCCAACATAACCGCGGTCGCGGCCACCACCAGCGTTGGCAACCCGTCGGCATCGAGCAACTCATCACCAACGGCGACGTCACCCATCGTCGTCCAGCCGGCCGGCGTGGGAAGCGGGGTGTCCAGTGCGAGCGCCTTACCTACACCCGGGCGCGCCGCGACGATGATCATCTGTCCGGGATGCAATCCGTTGGTCACCTCGTCGAGTTCGGTGAAGCCCGTGGGCACGCCGCGCGAGATGCCGCCGCTGGAGGCGATGGCATCGATCTCGTCCATCGTCGGCTGCAGCAGATCCTCAAGCGGGACGAAGTCTTCGGAAAGCCGGCGATCGGTGACGTCGTAGATTTCCGCCTGCGCGCGGTCGACCACCTCGGCCACGTCGGCGCCCTCGGCACCGGCGTAGCCGTACTGCACCACCCGCGTGCCAGCCTCCACCAACCGACGCAGCAGCGCCTTCTCGGCCACGATGCCCGCGTAGTAACCCGCGTTCGCAGCTGTCGGCACCGTCGAAATCAGGGTGTGCAGGTACGGCGCGCCACCGATCCGGCGCAGCATCCCCCGGCGGTCAAGTTCGGCGGCTACCGTCACCGCGTCGGCCGGCTCCCCCCGCCCGTATAGGTCCAGGATCGCGTCATACACGTTCTGGTGCGCGGGGCGGTAGAAGTCACCGGGCCGCAACCGTTCCAGCACATCAGCGATGGCGTCTTTACTCAGCAGCATCCCGCCCAGCACCGACTGCTCGGCGGCTAGATCCTGCGGCGGCTGACGGCCAAAGTCCTCACTAGGCGGCGAGGCGTCCGTACCAGGCGCGCGATCATCAACGATCGCCACAGACTCTCACCTCCTCTGACGCAGACTCCCGAACATACATTCGATAGCCGATATTCAGAGCGTAAGCCACGGCACCGACACCCCCCACCACATCGCATCTGTATCGCCTTGCGCCGGGACGACGGTAAACGTTGCTGGCGAGTACTCCAAGGGGCGGTTGTTCATGAAGCTGTGCATCGCGTGTGCATATACGTCGACACCTGTGTTGAGTGGGCTGTGGAGAACCTGTGGATCAATTAGCAGCGTCGCGATATCAGCGCAGTTAAGCGCCATACAACGCCACACATTTGATGTGGACAAGAATCTCTTCGGCGTGTCGGGCCAGGTTACTGCCCCGGGCGTGTTGGCTTTCGGTCAGATTTTCGCTGCGTTACGGGTCGGTAAAGACGCCCGCACGGCGTCACCTTGAAAATAGTTCGCCAGGGCGACGACCCGTTTGCCCACACAGCAGCTTCAAAGGCACAACTGGCCACGGAGACAGCCTGGCGCGGCCGCCGCCGGAGTTCAGCAAACGTTGCGCTTTAGCTCTGCGCGACAACGTCGAGCGAAATCACGACGTCGATTTCGGGATGCAGGTGCACCGACACCGGGTGCGTGCCGACCGCCTTGATATGTGTTTTGGGTAACCGGACGATCCGCTTGTCCAGGTTTGGCCCGCCGGCCTTCTTGATAGCGGCAACAACGTCACCGGTAGTCACCGAGCCGAACAGCTTGCCGGAATCAGCCGCCGTCTTCACCGGCAGCGAGACCGGGCCCAGCGCCTCGATCGCCGTCTTGATTTCGTTCGCGTGTCCGAGGTCGCGCACCGTCTTGGTTTCGCGGGCGCGGCGGATTTCGTCGGCCTGATTCGCCGCGCCGCGTGAGGCGACGATCGCCAGGCCGCGCGGGAGCAGGAAATTGCGGCCGTACCCGTCCTTGACCTCGACTGTGTCGCCGACGGCACCGAGGTGGTCGACATCAGCCGTCAGAATCAGCTTCATCGTTTTCGTAGCTTTCCGTTGTACTTCAGTGGTCACCGTCGGTTATCGCGCCGAGGAAGTAAAGGGCAGCAGGGCCACCTCGCGGGCATTCTTCACCGCGATTGCGATGTCCCGTTGGTGCTGCACGCAATTGCCGGTGACACGGCGCGCGCGAATCTTGCCGCGCTCACTGATGTACGTGCGCAGCAGCGTGGTGTCCTTGTAGTCGATCGTTTGGCCTTTTTTGGAGCAGAAGACGCACTTGCGCGCTTTGATCGGCTTTTCCGGAGCCGGACGCCGCTTCGTGGAGGACTTGGCCATGTGTGTCTTTCTTTCTGTTTCTTACTGGTCTGAGTGGTCTAGAAATGTTCTGGGCGTATTCGAGTCAGAAAGGCGGTTCGTCGTCGCCGCCGGCAAAGGAGCCCGAAGCGGGAGCGCTGCCCCACGGATCGTCAGCCGATCCGCCTCCGCTGCTCGGCTGCGCCGGCTGCGCCGGCGGCGCCTGACGGGATCCACTGCCTGCACCGAATCCGCCACCGCCTCCGCCACCGCTGCGGCTGGCCTTGTTGACCTTCGCGGTGGCGTACCGAAGTGAGGGCCCGATCTCATCGACCTCAACCTCGAAAACGGTGCGCTTCTCGCCTTCGCGAGTCTCGAAAGAACGCTGCTTGAGCCGCCCACTCACTATCACCCGTGCCCCACGGGTCAGGCTTTCGGCCACGTTCTCGGCGGCCTCCCGCCAGATATTGCACCGTAGGAACAGCGCCTCGCCGTCTTTCCATTCCCCGGCCTGGCGGTCATAGATCCGGGGCGTCGAAGCCACGGTGAAATTCGCCACGGCAGCGCCCGACGGCGTGAACCGCAGTTCGGGGTCAGCGGTCAGGTTTCCGACAACGGTGATCGTGGTGTCACCAGCCACAATGTTCCTCCTGGTCCGCCCTGTTTCTCGCCTTGGGTAGGTGGATGGTCATAAGCATGTTCTCGCTGAGCCTACGCAACGCCGCCGACAGCGGGCAGCAGTCGTCTGCCCGCCTGTTAGTGCTTGTCGGTGCGCATCACTTTGGTGCGCAACACCGACTCGTTGAGGCTCAGCTGGCGGTCGAGCTCGGATACCGTAGCCGGCTCGGCCTTCAGGTCGATAACGACGTAGATGCCTTCGGCGTGCTTGGCGATCTCGTACGCCAGCCGGCGCCGGCCCCAGATGTCGATCTTGTCAACTTTTCCGCCGTCTTTTCGGACAACGTTCAGGAACGTCTCCAAGGACGGAGCAACGGTGCGCTCGTCGAGCGTGGGGTCAAGAATGACCATGATTTCGTATGGACGCATGGAAACCTCACCTCCTCTGGTCTGTGCGGCCACGGTCGATCCGTGGCAGGAGCGTCGCCTGCGTCGGCAACCGCCCCAGGTTACCGGACGCGGGCCAGCCTGAGAAATCCGCGAAAATCCAGACGATCAGGCCAGAGTTTTCATAGTCGGACTTGGACATATTCGGGAGCCCTGGCCTTCGTCGCCTCGTCTGCCTTCGCCAGCGCGCCCGAATCGAATGGCGGCTGCGGGTCGTATTCGATGAGCAGCTGACTGGCCTGCGCGGCCTGAGCATCATGCCCGCCTCGGCGCGGTCGGTCATTCGGTTTCGGGCTCCGTTTCAGGCTCCGTTACAGAGGGTGCCGGCGCGACCGATCGCCGCAGCGCAGCGGGACGCAGCCCGTCCGGCAGCCAACCGGGCGGGGCGTCGGGGGCACGGTCGAACGGTCCCCCCACCGGATCGTCCACCCGTTCGCCCCAGCGCACCAGATCCTCGTCGGGCCGGTAGATCTGCCGGATCACCAGCGCGCATAGTGTCACGACGGCAATGTCACGCAGCAAAACCGTGGTGGTGAAAAACTGCTGCGGAACCGTGCGGTTCGGATTGCCGTAGAGGTCATACATCCGCGGCACCCATAAGAAGGCGGCGACCACCAAAAACGCCAACTGCGCCACCCGCGGCCGCCGGCCAGCGGTGAACGCGATATACGCGATTGCCGCGCAACACACTACGAACAACACCGCCACAACGGCGTTCAGCACCACCGGCGGCTCCCAGAAGCCCAGCCTGGGATCGAAGCCGCGCCAGCCGGTGAGCGATTTCACCACGTTGTACAGCGAATCGATGTCGTCGCCGCGGCGGGTGTTGAGCCGGAAGAACTCCGACCACCCCCGCGGAAAGAGCAACAGCACCGGCAGATTCACCAACAACCAGGTCACCACCGCTGCCGCGGCCGTGCGGGCAAAAGCACCTAGGCGCCCGGTCCGGATTCCCAGCACCAGCATCGGTCCGAGGAACAACAGCGGATACAGCTTGGCCGCAGCTCCCAAACCGATCAGCACACCGGCAACCAGCGGTTTGCGCCGCGCCCACGCCAGCAATCCACCCGTCGCG
>JBEKNM010000370.1:0-5007 GCA_049522835.1 Mycobacterium sp. | reverse complement strand
GCTCACCGAGACGGGCAGCGCGCTCGACGCAGCGATCGAGCTGGCCGAAACCATCGCGGAAAACTCCGCTGACAGTGTGAGATCCACCAAGAATGCGTTGGTCCGCAACCTGGAGAACAACTCGTTCCAGTCCGCGCTTGAGGTGGACAATCGCGGCCAAGCGCTAGCGGTGCAGGTGCCGACGACCCGCGCCGCGCTGGCAAGCCTGCAGGACCAGGCGCGGTGACCGCATCCGGGGAACTGCGCGACGGGCTCGGTCCGACTGACGACCTCCGGCACCGGCCGGTGGCCCGAGAAAGAACGCGCGACAGCCTGTTCTGGGAGTTGATCATGCCCGAGGAAGAACTCGGCGTGCAGGTCTATCTCTACCTGACCGGCAGTGGGAAGGTCGGGTACAACGTCTGCGTTTGGGGCCCTGAAGCGCGACCGTTGGCGCTGCACCTCCGCCAGGGGCGGGTGCCAGACCACGCCGATCTTGACGAGTTCTCATTCGACGGACTGACTCTCACGCAGCCTGAGTTGCGCAAGTCGTGCCTGCTGACCTATGACCGCGACGGCGTGCGAATCGAGTTCGCGTTCGACGGTATTCATGATGCGTTCAGCTACCACTGCAATCCTGACGGCTTGCCGTCGTGGTTCGCGGTCAACCGGATCGAGCAGACGGGTCGGGTGCGCGGAGGGCTCGAAGTCGCGGGCCGCCGCATCGAGTGGGACCGAATGGGACACCGTGACCATTCCTGGGGGGTGCGTGACTGGGGTGTGCCGCAGCATTGGAAGTGGTTCGTCGCCTATAGCGAATCGGGCAGGGCGATCAATGGATGGATATGGATCGCCAAGGGCGAGTGGGGTTTCGCCGGCTATGTCGTCCGCGACGGTGTCACCTACCCGGTCCGTCACATCGATCACCATGCCGAATACGGTGAACAGATGCGCCAGCGTCGGCTGGGCGCGACCCTGACAGACATCACCGGTGCGCGAACCGAGCTGGAGCTCGATGTCTTCGGGGTGATCGAGTTGCCGACGCACGATCCGTTGCAAACGGTGATCCGCGAAGGCGCCTGCCGAGCCCTCATCGACGGCGAGCAAGGTGCCGGGCAGTTCGAGACACATTGGCAGGGAAGCTACCTGGATTATCTATCGACACAGGGCAGCTGATGTGGTCATGGTCTGAGCGCGAGCTTCAACAACTGGGGCGCTTTTTGGCCGACCGGGGACTGTGCGGCTCGACGATAACAGCCACGGCAATCGGCGACGGGCATTCCAACCTGACTTTCCTGGTGTCGGACGGGCACTCGCGAATGGTCGTGCGCCGACCACCACCACCGCCGCTGCCTCCGGGCGCCCATGACGTGCTGCGGGAGGCGCGGCTCCTGGCCGCGCTCGAGCGGACCGACGTCCCCACTCCGCGGGTGCGCGCCATCGCTGCCGCGGGAGAACTGCTCGACGTCCCGGTCTTCGTGATGGACTTCGTCGATGGGGCGGTCATCACCGAATCGACGCCGGCGCCAACCGACGACGAACAGGTGCGCCGGCGCATCGGGGAATCATTGGTGGACACTCTGGCCGCACTGCACAAGGTGGCTTGGCGTGAGGTCGGCCTCGGCGATTTCGGCAAGCCCGACGGGTTCAACGCCCGGCAGTTGCGGCGGATGCGGTCGCTGATCGCTGTAGACGGAATCGTGCCGCGCGCCTTCGTTGCGCTGGACGACTGGCTGCACGCGCATCTTCCGCAGGAATTTGGAATCGCCATTGTTCACAATGACTTTCGCATCGGCAACATGATCATCGACATCGCAACCGGTTGCGTCGCCGCAGTCCTTGACTGGGAGCTCGCCACCATCGGCGATCCGATCGCCGACCTGGGATACCTGCTCACGTCTTACCCTATGCCAGGCGAGCCGCTGGTACCGACATCGGCGATGGGCACCGCGGTGCTCGAGCCTGGCTATCCCGGACGCACTGAGCTGATCGACCGATACGCGGAGCGCTCCGGGACTGATGTGTCGGGAGTCAATTGGTATGCCACGCTGGCGATGTACAAACTTGCCGCACTCTACGAGTACAGCCGCAGGCGGTTCGAAAGCGGCGTCGGCGACCCCTACTATGCCGATCCCGGGATGGTCAGCTCATTCCTGGCTGCCGGCGAACGGCTGACCGCCAAAGATTCTGCCCTCACCTGATTCGCATCGACGTGTAACTTTAGGGCACTTCTCCAGCAGGCGATTCTGGGCCTAAATTGCAGGGCGCCGTGTCACTCTGCCGGAGGAGGAAATACCGCTAGCCGGGGGACGCGCGCTGGCGATTTATCCCATAGCCTGACCGCGTGCCACCGGTCGATCACGAATTAAACCTGACCACACAGGCGGTCCTGACCGACCTCAGCTGGGGGCTGACCGCGGTGCTGCTGGTTATCGCGATCCGAATGGGTTCGCGCGAGCGGACGCCGTTCTATGCGCTCATGGTGTTGGGGGCCTTGATCGGTGCATTCGCCGAGCCGCTTTACGACGTGGCGATGATGCTGTACTTCTATTCCACCCCAGGCATGTGGACGCATTTCACCGCGTTCGACATCCCGCAACCGATCTGGACGCACAGCGGTTATGTGGTGCTGTATACCGCCCCGGCTATCTATATCGCTCGCCAGATCGCCCGCGGCATGATGACCCGCCGCACGCTGTTCGTCTGGGCCGGCATCACGCTGCTTGAATCGGCCGCGTTCGAGATCATCGGCATCAACGGCGGCCTATACAGCTACTGGGGTCCACACGTGTTCCGGATCTTTCAGTACCCGTTGGTAATTGGCGTGCTCGAAGCCGCTCAGGTCGTCTGCTTCGCTGTGTCGGCATCGCAGCTGCGGGCCCGCTGCACCGGTCAGTGGCAGCTGCTGGGCCTCTTCGTGCTGTTCCCGTGCACATTCTTCCTGGCCAACTTCGGCGCGGGCTGGCCCACCATCATCGCTATGCATCTCGCGCACACCTCGACGCCAGTGGTTGCGGCCGCGACAGTGTTAAGTATCTGCCTCGCGTTGGTGCTGGTGCGAGCTGCCGCGTCATTCCTGCCGCCACGATCAATCGTCGCCGCGGAGGCTCGCGACAGCAGCCCGGATAACGGCGTGCAGCCGGTCCTCGGCCAAGCCGGGCAATCCGTCACCGGATCATCCGCCGGTACAACCGCATAGGACCTCAGCCATGAAGCGTCACACGTCGGCCGCCTTGATCGTCGCCGGCGCTGCCGTCGGCGGAGTCTTACTTGCGCCAGCACCGTGGGCGCATGCCGCTCCGGCTCCCGAAGTGGAGTATCTGTATGACGTGACGGTGCGGCGGCACTACAACTTTCCGAACACCACCGACGCGCTCAACTACGGCCACGGGATCTGCGCAAAGGTCACCGCGGGCGAAGGCTACGCCCAAGTGATGGGTGAGGTTAAGAGTGATGTGACCCCCAACGACGAGTTCGCGGCAAATTACCTGATCTCGTACGCAGTTAATCTACTGTGCCCCGAGCAGATCTGGCAGCTGCGGAATTCAGCAGCGCACTACCAACCACCGGTGGAGTAGCCGCGCTGATCTTCAGACTCATCGCCGCCGACGGCCTGAACCAAGTTTAATCCGGCGGCATCGCTGGCGGTGGGTACACGCCGCGCAGGATCCACGGGAACCAGTTGATGCCGAATTCGATCTCATCGCTGGCGTCGTAGTCGGGGCTGGGATCGAGCGGAACATTCTCCGGCATGACCACCGGCGGCGGAAGCCCCACATTCGATCCAAGCGGTGTGGGCGCGACGGCTCGCTCAGGCTGCCCGTACATGGCCACCACAACGGTGCGGTCGATGCTGTTTTCCGACCACACGCCCATTTGGGTGTTGGCGCAATCTGACATGATCGCGAAATCTGCAGGGTTGTAATACCACTGGTTGAGCAACTCGACGCCGCTGATCGCTAAGGCGGGATTGATCGCCACCGTTTCGGCGACTCGACCTCGGTAGCCCGCTGCACTGGCGCGCGCTTCCGGCGTGGACCCGTCGGAGCCGATGTCACCGTCGAGGGTGCGATTGTTCAGCACATCCCGGGCATGCCGCTGGGCGGCCAGCTGCAATTGCGGGTTTATCTTGACGTCGTTGGTGCAGCCGGCCTGATGTTGAACGGTGAAGACATTGGCGACCACGCCGTCGTTGAGTCGCTTGTTGTTCGGTATGAGCGTGTTGTTGTCACCATCCGCATGTGCGGCGGGCATGCCCAGCACGGTGCCGGCACCGACGACGATCATCGCTGGCAGGGTTAACGGCCAATACTGCATGTCGATCTCCTTCTTGTCAGCTGCCTGGCGGCGGCCGGTAGTGCACTGCGGAGTTTCGCGGCTGCCAGATCAGCGCTGGGCAGAGTTCGTTGCCCGCCTGACTGATCAGATACGAGGCCTGGTGTTCATCGGTGGTAAAGAAATCAGCCTTCACAGCCCCCATGACCTGTGCATAGCTGCGGCCCGCAGAGACCTTGTCGCAGATGACATGTCCGTAGCCCAAGGCTTGGTCAGCGTTGGCGACGTTGTCGCCGGGCCGCACATGCACGTTGACCAGATAGGCCACAACATCGGCGCGGACGCAGGGGGCGGACGCCAACGTCGCGGCACCAAACAGCGCCATACATGCGAAAACCGGGCCCACCAGCGACTTGCCCAGTGTGCGACAACATAAGGATCGGTGCTGCACGGTCGTCCCGATCAGACTGGATCGAAACCGGAGATCAGCCACCGGCCACCGATCTTGTCGAGGGTGATTCGAACGCTGGATGCGGTGTTGGTTGGCGCGTCCTGACCGACGACGACGGTCTGGTTCACGAACAAAAGGACGACGGCGTGGTCGGCGGTCGCCGACGTCGACGCGGCGCCCGGGACAGTCGCCACGGCCGAGATCTGCTTTTGCTTTGCTCCCGGGATCACCACGTCGTGGGTCAGCGACGTATAGGCGTTGAGGAAGGTACCGGTCATTCTGCCCCGCGCGGCCTCAAGGTC
>JBEKNM010000369.1:0-5008 GCA_049522835.1 Mycobacterium sp. | reverse complement strand
TTGTCCGAGGTGCGCAAGCGCATGGACGCCGACCCCGACCAGCTGCGGCTAGGTCCGTACGCAGTGATGCACGCCATCGCCGACTACGTCGTGGATCACTACGTCGAAGTGACGCGTCTGATGGAATGCGATATCGACGCCATCGAGGAAGTGGCGTTCTCTCCGGGGCGCACACTCGACGTCGAGCCGATTTACCTGCTCAAACGCGAGGTCGTCGAACTACGCCGATGTGTGAACCCGCTGTCGGCCGCGTTTCAGCGAATGCAGAGCGAGAATCGGGACCTGATTTCCAAAGAGGTACGTCGCTATTTGCGGGACGTCGGCGACCACCAAACGGCGGCCGCGGACCAGATCAACAGCTACGACGACATGCTGAACTCTCTGGTGCAGGCCGCACTCGCCCGGGTCGGCATGCAACAGAACTCCGACATGCGCAAGATATCGGCGTGGGCGGGCATCGTGGCGGTGCCCACCATGATCGCCGGCATCTATGGCATGAACTTCGAGTTCATGCCCGAGCTGAAGTGGCACTGGAGCTACCCCATCGTGATCTCACTGATGGTCCTCATCTGCCTTTTCCTGTACCGCAACTTCCGAAACAACAACTGGCTGTAGCGCACGACCTACCGCGGTTGGGCTGCTCGGCGATTCGGATCCAGCACGTCGACGCCGTCGTTCTGCCATGCCTGTCGCATGGCCTCGGCGCCCTTGAGTCGCACCCAGGCCGCCTCGGTCGCGGTGATGGGGGTCGCAGCAGGAAAGCTGACGGGGTCGCGAGGCGACTCCAGCGGCAAATCGGGGATGTCGCTGCGGCCCAACAACACCGCGGTGAACGGTGCCCGCCCTGCCGGTCGTACCCACAGCGGCGAGCCAAGATCGATCAGTGCGTCCGCGGCCAGCACCACACCGTCGACAGCCGGGGTCGCCGCCAGTATCGCGAGGCTGCGCGCCAGCCCGGTGATCAGCCCGGGATCACGCAGGGTCAGCACAACTTCGGCACGTGGGCCGCGCAACGGGTCGGCGAGGACCTGCGCCGGATCGTTCATCGGATGACTCGAGCACCCCAGTGTCACGTAATGCACCAATCCACCCGCGCCGTGGTGGAATCGCAACACGTCAATAGGTTCGGTACCCAGAAACGTCACGCTCGCTGAATCAGGCTCACCTTCGGCACCTGCCTCCGCGAAGTGGTTGCGCAGGTATACGCGCACTTGGTCCGGGGTGTGTGTCACTCCGCTGCCGGTGGCACCGTCAGGTTCGCCCCGGAGTCAGCGTCAAAAACGGCGAGTTTGGTGGTGTCGAACGCCAACTCGATCGACTGTCCCAGCGCCGCCTTTGACTCAGCGGGAACCCGTGCCACAAAGTGGTTTTCACTCACTTCGCCCTCGGCAGCCAGCTCATCCAACTGCGCAGCATGCACGTCCCAACCCGACGTGGTGAAATACACATATTTGTCAGCGCCCAGAGATTCGACCAGCTCGACTTTCACCTCGAAGGTCAGCGCTTTGATGCGCTGGTAGCCGTCGATTAACGAGGCATCGGCCAGATGCTCTGGCCGCAACCCGACGATGATGTTGCCCGGCCTCGGGTGCTGCGCGATTACCCCCTGGACTTCCGAGGTCAGCATCGCCTCACCGAACGGCAGGGTCAGTCCGGTCGGCGTGAGCGTAGCGGGGAAGAAATTCATCGCCGGCGACCCGATGAACCCAGCGACAAACAGATTGGCAGGGCGCTCGTATAGCTCGTCGGGGGTACCGATCTGCTGCGCAACACCGCCGTGCATCACAACCACGCGGTCGCCCAGCGTCATGGCCTCGGTCTGGTCGTGGGTGACATAGACGGTGGTGGTGCCCAGCCTCTTCTGCAGCCGGGCGATCTCGCTGCGCATCTGCACCCGAAGTTTGGCGTCCAGGTTGGACAGCGGCTCGTCCATCAAGAATGCCTTGGGGTCGCGTACGATTGCCCGGCCCATCGCGACCCGCTGCCGCTGGCCGCCCGACAACTGAGAGGGCTTACGGTCCAGAAGCTCAGCCAGGTCAAGGATTTTCGCCGTCTCCTCGACCTTCTGCGCAATATCCGCCTTCTTCATCTTCGCCAGCGTCAGCGGGAACGCGATGTTCTGCCGCACGGTCATATGCGGGTAAAGCGCGTAAGACTGGAAGACCATCGCGATGTCGCGGTCCTTGGGTGACTTCTCGTTCACCCGTTCGCCCCCGATGCGCAGCTCTCCCGACGAGATATCCTCAAGTCCGGCAATCATGTTCAGCGTAGTGGTCTTGCCACAGCCGGAAGGCCCTACCAGGATCAGGAATTCGCCGTCGGCGATGGTGACGTTCAGATCTTTCACCGCCGTGGCGCCGTCGCGGTAACTCTTATTGACGTGCTCCAGCACAATCTCGGCCATCGCACTATCCCTTCACAGCGCCAGAGGTCAACCCGGCAACAATCCGTCGTTGGAAGATTAGAACAAAGACAATGATCGGGACGGTAATCACGATCGCACCGGCCGCGATCGATCCCGTCGGCTCCTCGAACTGCGAACTGCCGGTGAAGTTGGCGATTGCCACAGGCGCGGTGATCGCCGCCTTGGTGGCGGTCAGCGACAGCGCCAGCAGCAAGTCGTTCCAAGCGAAGATGAACACCAGGATCGCCGCGGTGACCAGTCCCGGCGCCGCCAGCGGAACAATCACCCTGCGGAAGGCCTGACCCGGCGTGGCGCCATCCATCTTGGCGGCCTTCTCCAGATCCCACGGGATCTCCCGGAAGAACGCCGACAACGTGTAGATGGCGAGGGGCAATGCGAAGGTGATGTAGGGCAGGATCAGCCCCGGCCAGGTGTCGAAAAGGCCGATGAAGCGTTCGATGTTGAACAACGGCGTGACCAGCGAGATCGCCGGGAACATGGTGACCAACAGGGTGGCACCGACCAACAGCCGCTTGCCGGGAAAGTCCAGCCGGGCTATCGCGTAGGCCGCCATCGCGCCCAGCACCACCGCGACGACGGTGGTGATCAACCCGACTCCGATGGAGTTGATCAGCGCTGAAGTGAAGAAGTCGGCCCGGAAGATGCCGCGGTAGTTGTCAAAGGTCACCCTCGACGGAATCAGCCTGCCGTCCTTGACCATTGACGTCGGTTTGAGTGACAGGCTGAGAATCCAGAGCACGGGGAGCAGCGCATACACCACGACCAACGTGTCGATGACGATCCACAACGCGGCGCGCCGCGCACCGACCCTCGCGCCTCCCTGTCTAATGGCCATCGACATCACCGCCGGGAGACGCGGCGCCGAACACCTTGATGAAGACGATCGCAATGACGCCCACACAAGCGAAGATCAGCACGCTGATCGCCGAGCCGAGCCCCACGTTGAAGCCCTTGAACAGGTTGTCGTAACCCAGGATCGACACCGAATCAGTGTCGTATTCGCCCTGGGTCAGCACATAGATGTTGTCGAAAATGCGGAATGCGTCCAGCGTTCGGAACAGCAGCGCCACCACGACGGCCGGCTTGATGATCGGCAAAATGATCTTCGTCAGCCGCCGCCAGGCGCCGGCGCCATCCACCTGCGCAGCTTTGAGCAAATCCTCGGGAACCAGCGCCAACCCGGCCAACAGCAGCAGCGACATGAACGGGGTGGTTTTCCAGACCTCGGCGATGACGACGACGCCCAGCGCCGGGATCTGCTCGGTCAGCGGCGCACTGCCTCGCGGTAGCAGATTGGCCAAATATCCGGTACCTGGAGTCCAGGCGTAGTACCAGCTATACGACGCCACCACCGTCACGATGCCGTACGGGATCAGCACCGCGGTGCGCACCAGCCCCCTACCGATCAGGGTGCGATGCATCACCAGCGCCAGCGACAAACCCAACACGAACTCGATCGACACCGACACCACCGTGATCGCCAGCGTCACCGCCAGCGCCGTCCACCAATATCGATCGGTCAGGATCGTTTGGTAATTACCCAAACCGATGAACGCGGTGTCGCGCGGAGTGGCCAGGTTGTTGCGCTGCAGGCTCAGCCATACGGCGTAGCCGATCGGATAGGCCGTCACTGCAAGCATGAGAATCGCGGCGGGCGCGACGAGGGCGAACGCCAAGCGCTGTTCCGGACCGCGGCGCCGGGCGCGCAGTTGCCGCGATTCCCGCGTTGGGCTCGTCGTCCGGGTTTTCATGGCCGGGGCGGTCACGGCAACAGCCCCTTCCCGTCGATCGCCTTCTGTACCTGCGTGGTCAGCTCGTCGGCCGTCCGTTCCGGGTCGATCTGGGCGATGGGGCTCAGCGCCGCCGACAGCCGGATGGACACTGCCTGATATTGCGGGGTCGGCGGCCGCACCGCGGCGTCGGTGAGCTGTTGGCGAATGATGGTGTACATCGGATACTTCGCCTGGAATTGCGGATCGGAGTACAGCGAAGTCCGCACGGCCGGCAAACCGCCAGCGAGAGAAATGTACTTCTGGTTCTGCAGGTTACGCAGGCACCTGACGGCTTCGAACGCCTCGGCCCGGTGCCGGGTTGTGCTGGTCACCGCCAAGTTCAACCCGCCGATGGTCACCTTGGCCGGCTCGCCGGGCACCACACCGGGGTAGGGCGCGAAGCCAAACACCTTCTGGCTGGCCTCGTAGGCGATCCGAAACTGCTCGTCGTTGGGCACGAATGTGCCGAACTCGTTGATGCTGCCGGCCAACTCGGGGTTCTGGTTGAGCGGCAGAAAGGGCACACCGCCTTTCACGGCATTCTCCAGCAGGGACGCCAGCACGAACGGCCAGTTGACCTCCAACGCGGCCCTGCCCTGTTCGACCGCCAACCGCGCGGAGCCCTCGTCGGTGCGAGTGATCGACGGGTCGGCTCCTTGCGCGGTGGCCACCGACTTGATGATGCGCAGCGCGGCGACGGTGGCGGCCCGGTGCTCGGGAGTGTCGGTCAAGGTGACGTGGCGGCCGTCCTCGGAGAGCACTTGACCGCCCGCGCTCACCAGTAGCGTGTTGAACCACACCACCAGACCCT
>JBEKNM010000368.1:0-5040 GCA_049522835.1 Mycobacterium sp. | reverse complement strand
ACCAGGTCGCTAAATTGTTCCCGCCACCAGGTGGCCACTTCGCCGTAGTTAGTCACCCACACATCCGAATGGGAGTGAATGTGCTCCAGGACGGCCCGAAAGATGCGCGCGCCCTCGGGTCGACCGGAGACGTATGGGTGGGTGCCGAAGTTGAAGATAAGCGGGTGCGTGGCCGCCGCCGCGTAATAGGCGTCGAATGCCTGCGTCAGGTAATCGATCGCGTCGCGGACCGGCCTCGGGTTGCGGATCAATACAGGTAAATCGTTGACGTTACCAGCCATCCGGTACGGGATCTCAACCATCGTCGAGTCACCGACGTGAAGAAAGTACGGCAGTTCATCGTCCTGCAGGTCGCCGTGATACTCGAAGTCGAGCTTCGCTAGAAGCTCGATCAGGTCGGGAGTGGCCTCTGCTCCCGGCCCTACCCAACCCCGCGGACGCTTGCCTGTGAAGGACTCGATGGTCGAGATTGACCGCCGGACCGACTCCTCCCGCTCGGCTGGGGCGAGGGCGCCCATCGTCGCGCCCTCAGAATAGGCGTGCGCACCGATCTCATGCCCATCCTCGGCCAGTCCCCCGACGACCGACGGGAATCGCTGAATCGCGTTGGCGTTGGTCCAGAGCGTCACCTTCATGTCGAACTCGCGGTAGATCTCCCGCAGTCGCGGCAGGCCCACGTGAAAGCCATAGTCGACCGCGCTCCGCGTACTGAGCGTGGGCGCGACGCCGCGTACGGAAGCATAGGTGCCCTGCGCTTTGAGCGGTTCATCAGTCCCCCACTCCCATTGCTCGACGGCCGTGTACACCAAGACCGCCATACGCGCGTTGCCCGGCCACAGGCGAGCGCGGTTGCGATTCTCATAGGGAATCCGGCTTGCCCTGAACTCCATATCTTGCTGCCCACTTTCCGTCGAGGATGTTGAAGTAGGTCCAGCGGCCCTCAGACCGAGCAGGTCGACGCCGCCCTGGCTCTGTCACTCATCGCGCCAAGAAATCAACGCGTGCGCGTTCCCGCGCAGCGCCGCACGGTTCCGAGCATTCTGGTCATCGACCATTTGCGGCTCCACCAGCCGCGGTATAAGCGCTTCCAGTGCGACGACTGTCGTCTCGACGGCGAACGGTAAGCCCACACAGGATCGAGACACGCGCGATTCATCATCCGGCTGTGCCCGGATTAACACATTGGTCACCAGATCTCGCGCATGCTCCGGTGGCGGAACAACCACGACCCGCTGGCCCGCCAGTATCCGCGAGCCACTGATCGTCACCTCCGCTGTGGCCACACGCACCAATGCATGCATCGATAGGACAGCCGGAAGGATCTCGGCGGTCATGTGACGGACGCCCTGCAGGTTCGCTCGGAGCCGAGCCCACATTCCCTCGACACGCAGAATCTCCACGGCGACATGGGTGATCAGGTTCGCAGTGAGCTGATGCCCCGCTAGCAGAATGCTGAGCTTGACCAGCGATTCGTCGACAGTCCGAGACGAAGCGGAAGCCGGCCGGGACAATGCTCGCGCGCCGAGCCGGGTAGTGGCGGGAAGCGCAGCGAACGTATCGCGTAGTTTCACGTACGAGCCAGCCAGTCGGAGAAGCTCACCTTCCGGCGCGCCCAGCGCGGTCTCAAACGGAAGTCGAGACGCGTCCGCAGTCCAAGTGATGCAGCGCATCATCAGTTCGGGCGGCACGCCCAGCGCGGTGAGCAAGTTGCTTGCCGAGAACGGGAGGCTGAAGGACTGACACAGTTCGCCGGCACCTGCTGCCACGAATGCGTCGATGCATCGATCGGCGCCAAGACGAGACCACTGCCCGACGTCGTGCGACCTCGCATCGAACAGCCTTCGCTGCACCTGAAATGCCGTCTCTCGAGCTGATGGCTCCGCCGAGGCCAGCGCCGCGGGATGAGCGTTCGCCTCCCGCAAGTATGCAGAGACCACCTCTGGGAAAGACTCTCCGGAGATGCGCCACGGCGGGACCTCCACGAAAGCATCGGATTGGAGGATCAGATTCACATCAGCAGAACGCGATACGATCCAGCTGCTATCGGGCTCCGAGTAGTAGGGCTGCGCGTCGACGCGGTGAAGATCGGTACCGTAGCTAGGCGGCTCCGAGGGCAAACGTTCCGCGGAGCCAAGATCCTGGCCGGAATCAACTTCCATGATCAGTCACCACCACGTCAGCCGATCACGCCGGCCGAGCGCATGGCTTCGATGTCCGAAGCGGACAGGCCGAGCTCGCTCAACACAGACTCGGTGTCGTGACCCAAAGCAGGCGCTGCCCTCCGCGCCGCCTGCGAAATACCGAAGAGTTGGTATGGCTCGCGCACCGACGTGATTTCACGGTCGTCCGAGGCGGTGACGGTGTATAGAACGTCGTTTGCAGCAATCTGCTCGCTGCGCACGGCCTCCTCATACGTCAGCACCGCTCCGACCATCACGCCGATAGCGCGAAGCTCCTTCATCCAGTGCTCCCGGGGCCAACCTTTGAAGGCTCGGGCAAGTTCAGCCTGCAAATCGAATCTGTGCTCGCGCCGTGCTGCAGGGGTCCGGAATCGCGGGTCAACAGTCAACTCGGGCGAATCAAGCACCGCGCACAAGCGATCCCAGTCGGGATTCCACCACGGCATCATAAACGGGCCGTCCTGTGCGTCAAACACGCCAGCAGTTGGGTAACGCCGGTTTAGTTCGTGCTGGTCCACCAGAGTGTTCGTTGCCAGGAACTCGGCGAGCACCGGAGCCTGCAAATACATCGCGGTGTCCAGGAGACTGACCTCGATGTCGATCGGCAGCCCGTCAGGCTCGCGACGTCGGTGCATTAGCGCGATCAACACAGACTGTGACAGCGCGAGACCCGCTGCGATGTCAATCAGACTCGTCGGGCCGTGTACAGCGCCTTGCATACTTGCCAGGCCGGACTCGGCCTGCACGACCGAATCGACTCCCCGCCAATCACTTTTCGGGCCCCGCGTACCAAACGCGGTCACAGCAGCGTAGATCAAATGAGGGTTCTTTTCCCGAAGCGCCTCGGGCGACAGACCCCGTACGGCGGTGGAACCCGGCCGCTGGGACTGCACGAAGACATCGCAGCTAGCTGCAATCTGCCGCGCCAGAGCGGTACCCCTCGGCGTCGCCAAGTCGATCGCGACCGACCGCTTGCTAGCATTGAAAGTCTCGAACGCGTGAGGCATTTTGGATCGGGTGAAGTCTCCCGTGTCCGGCCGCTCAACCTTGATCACCTCCGCGCCGAAGCGCGCCAACAACATCGTCGAGGACGATCCGGCGATAGCGTTGGTGAGATCGAGTACTCGCACACCGGCCAGCGCGCGAACGGACTCGCCAGATAACGCCGCCACGGTATCCCCTCTGTAACTGCCCATCATTAGTGTTCTGCTTCGTGAACAAATTCGACTGCGCCCTGCAGCCCCTTCCACCAACGCAATGCCGATCAAAGGTCCCGTTGCCGGACGCTAGACCGCCGGCGGAACGCAAGGTACGACTTTGGTCACATCGCCGGGGCTGCTCGTTCATCACGGGTGTAACGGTTGACCCGGTCTCGCTCGGGTTGGCGCTGGTTGCAAGTGATCTGGTGTGGCATGAACTCGTGTCGCGGCTTCCGTGGTCAGTTGGAAGCTTGTCGACGCGTCCGCTCTGGGGGGCCAGGACGCAAGGAGCACTTGAGAATGGAGCCTTTGGTTGCGCCTACGATCCGTGCGGTAGGGCCTTGACGAATCCGAGAAGCGCGGTGATGAACGAGCAACCCCGAGCCTGCCCACCGACGCCGAAATGATGATGCTGTTCGGTCACGCGGAGAAGATGCGGGCCAGTTGTCCGGTCCAGCACCGACGCCGCATCGATCGCCTTGGTCGACACCGGGGTCAGCCGCAACCCGGTGATGCATCGGTAATACCAATCCATACCAACGGTGAGATCCACATCGACCCAACGCAGCGTGTGCGGATCAATTGCGAACACATCCAGATGGGTGGTGTCCATCAACAAGTATTCCCCGGGCCGCGCCGGATGCATCTTCCCGTACGGCAGCGCCGGACGTGCGGCGATGTCTCGGTTGCGCTTTGTGCTGTTGGAAAAAAGTGTCAACGTTGGTCACTCACCGGAAGCGCTTCGAACGCTTCCCCTTTTCTGTGTCGTATCAGTGGCGTTGCTGGACTTCGTCTCTTCAGGAACGCCGTTCGCTCCCGAATGCATCGCCGACGCCTACTGGACCACCATCCATCAGGAACATCCCGAGAGATGAGCCAGCGAGTACCTCTACGACGGATCACTAAGTCACAGAACACACCCATAAGATGCACGTCATGCTGGATCCTCTATGCCCGGAGCCGTTTATGCTCCGGACCGACCCCGCAGAGCTCGACGACCTCCACGCGCGGCTGCGTTTGACTCGCTGGCCGGATACCCCCGTTGCCGCCGAGTGGTCACTCGGGGCCGACGTTGACTATCTGCGCGAGCTCGTCGCCTACTGGGCTCACGGTTTCGACTGGCTGGCTCAGGAGGCAATGCTGGCCCGACATCCCCACTTTCGAGTGGCGCTCGATGGTCTCGGTATCCACTTCGTCCACGTTCGGGCGGCCGCCCCCACCGGGCGGGCAATGCCGCTGGTCCTCTGCCACGGCTGGCCAGACTCGTTCTGGCGCTACCTCAAGGTCATCCCCCTGCTCACCGACCCTGGCGCGCACGGCGCCGACCCCGCCGACGCCTTCGACGTCGTCATCCCAGACATGCCGGGCTACGGCTACTCCGACGCCCCCACCGGTCCACCGCTGGACTACATCGCCGTGGCCGGACTGTGGGCCCAGCTGATGGATCTCCTGGGTTACCGCCGGTTCGGCGCAGCCGGCGGGGACATGGGTAGCAGCGTGGCCCGCTACCTCGGACTCGACCACGCCGACCGCACGGTGGCCGTGCACCGAATCGACGCGGGCACGCCCGTCTTCACCGGTGACGCCGCGGATCTGACGCCTGACGAGAGAGCCTTGTTCGAAGCGGCGGCGAACTGGGGTGCGGCCGAGGGCGCCTACAT
>JBEKNM010000367.1:0-5042 GCA_049522835.1 Mycobacterium sp. | reverse complement strand
AGCCGGCGGTAGTCAGGATGGCCATCCGGTGCCGGCGAACTGTCGATACTGGCATGCGGGCCGGCTCGCAAGGGTGGACCTTTGCTCTGGTCGCGACGATGGTGGCAGCTTTCACGCTGACCGCGTGTTCCGGAAGCGCCGCCTCGCAGATCGAGTACGTGGTGGACGGCAGGCTGGTCACCTACAACACCAATACCGTGGTCGGTGCCGCAGCGGCCGGGGCGCAGGCATTTTCCCGCACGCTCACCGGGTTCGGGTATCACGGTCCTGACGGACAAGTCGTCGCCGACCATGACTTCGGGACCATCTCGGAAGTCGGCGGTGCGCCACTGGTGCTCGACTATCAGATCGCCGACAACGCCGTCTACTCCGACGGCAAGCCGGTTACCTGCGACGACCTGGTGCTCACTTGGGCAGCCCAATCCGGGCGGTTTCCCGGCTTCGACGCCGCCACCCAGGCCGGCTACCTTGACATCGCCAACATCGAGTGTCTCGCGGGGCAGAAAAAAGCCCGGGTGTCGTTCATCCCGGACCGCACCGTCATCGACTACACGCAGCTGTTCGCTGCGACTTCGATGATGCCGTCGCACGTCATAGCCGACCAGCTGAATATCGATGTGACGGCAGCGCTGCTGAGCAACAACGGGCCGTTGGTGGAGCAGATCGCGCGGCTGTGGAATACCACGTGGGACCTCAAGCCCGGTCTTAAACCCGAAGAAGCCCTCAAACGTTTCCCGTCGTCGGGACCGTACAAGATCGAATCCGTCTTGGATGGTGGCGCGGTGGTGCTCGTCGCCAATGATCGCTGGTGGGGCACCAAGGCGATCACCAAGCGCATTACCGTGCGGCCGCAGGGACCCGATATCCAGGACCGGGTCAACAGCCGCAACGTCGACGTGGTCGACGTCTCCACCGGATCGTCGGGAGCGCTGACCACCCCGGACAACTACGAACGCACAGATTGGCCGTCGGACGGCATCGAGCAGCTGATCTTCGGCGCGCAGGGACCGTTGTCGCAGACTCGCGAGCGCCGCGCGTTCGCATTGTGTACGCCACGCGACGCGATTGCGCACGAAGCCGGGGTACCGATCGCCAACACACGCCTGTCCCCGGCCACCGAGGACGCCGTCGCGCAGGCCGAGGGCGCTGCCGATGCCGGCCCTTACGGCAAGGCGGATCCCGCCGCGGCCCGCGATGCGCTGGGTGGTGCTCCGCTGCCGGTGCGGATCGGCTACGAGGGACCCAATGCGCGGTTCGCGGTCACCGTCGGGGCCATCACCAAGTCGTGCTCGGCGGCAGGTATCACCGTCACCAACGTCGCATTGGACTCCTCGGGTCCGCAGGCGCTCAAAGACGGAAAGATCGACGCGCTGCTGGCCAGCACGGGTGGGGCGACCGGCAGCGGGTCGAGCGGATCGTCGGCGATGGATGCTTACGAGCTGCACACCCGCAACGGAAACAATCTGTCCGGCTACACAAATGCTCAGGTCGACGGCATAATCGGCGCGTTGGCGGTATCGGCCGACCCCACCGAGCGGGTTCGGCTACTTGCCCAGGGTGCCCCGATACTGTGGGCTGACATCCCTACCTTGCCGTTGTACAGGCAGCAGCGCACGCTGCTGACGTCGAAGAAGATGTATGCCGTGAGCAGGAATCCGACCCGATGGGGTGTGGGCTGGAATATGGATCGATGGGCCCTGGTAGAGAGATGAGTGCCACCGGAAGTGCGTCGGTAGCCGACGTTATTGCGTCGCTGACCCGGAAAGTCGCCGATTTTCCCAAGCCGGGGATCCTGTTCAACGACCTGACCCCGCTGTTCGCCGACGGCGACGCAATGGGTGCAATCACCGACGCGCTCGCTGAAATCGCATCCGGTGCCGACCTGGTGGCCGGCATCGACTCCCGCGGGTTCCTGGTGGCAGCGGCCGTAGCCGCCCGGCTGCGCACCGGCGTGCTGGCCGTTCGCAAAGGCGGCAAGCTGCCGCCGCCGGTATACGCCGAGCATTACGACCTGGAGTACGGCAGTGCCACCCTGGAAATCCCCGCTGGCGGTATCGAGCTGACGGGCCGCAGGGTTGTCATCATCGACGACGTGTTGGCCACTGGCGGCACGGTGGCAGCGGCGAGCCGGTTGCTCGGGCGTGCGGGCGCCGATGTCACCGGGGTGGCGGTGGTTGTCGAACTCACCGCGCTGGGCGGTCGCGAGGCGATCGCGCCGCTGCCGGTGCACAGCTTGAGTCGTGTCTAGCTGCAGCGGGGCAATCGGACTCTAGTTCCGCGACGATGCGGGCCTAACGGCCCGAGGTGGAGCGAGTGTAGGGATATCCTGAGGTTGGAGGTGACCAACGTGGCGGACGATCAGAGCACGGCTCAAGCTCTTGCGGCGCCCACTAAAGTCTCTGAAGCTCCGTTGGTCTCAGAGCCTGTTTCAGGGCCGATCCCAAAGCCGATTTCCGAAACGCCGGAGCCGCCGGTCGAAACCCTGAAGACAACCAGCAGCGCGTCTCGTCGGGTCCGGGCCCGGTTGGCCCGGCGGATGACCGCCCAACGCAGCGCCCTCAATCCCGTGCTGGAGCCGCTGGTGGCGGTGCACCGGGAAATCTATCCCAAGGCAAACCTTTCGTTGTTGCAGCGAGCCTTCGAGGTCGCCGACCAGCGCCACGCCAGTCAGCTGCGCCATTCCGGTGATCCCTACATCACCCACCCGCTGGCCGTCGCCAACATCCTGGCCGAGTTGGGCATGGACACCACTACTTTGGTGGCCGCGCTGCTGCACGACACTGTGGAGGACACCGGTTACACACTCGAGGCGCTGTCCGAGGAATTCGGCGAAGAGGTCGGTCATCTCGTCGACGGCGTGACCAAGCTGGATCGGGTCGAGCTGGGCAACGCCGCTGAAGGCGAGACCATCCGCAAGATGATCACTGCGATGGCCCGCGATCCGCGGGTGCTGGTGATCAAGGTGGCCGACCGGCTGCACAACATGCGCACCATGCGCTTCCTGCCGCCGGAAAAGCAGGCGCGCAAGTCCCGTGAGACGCTGGAAGTCATTGCGCCCCTAGCGCATCGCCTGGGTATGGCCAGCGTCAAGTGGGAGTTGGAAGACCTATCTTTCGCGATCCTGCACCCCAAGAAGTACGACGAGATCGTCCGGCTGGTCGCGGGCCGCGCGCCGTCCCGGGACACCTATCTGGCCAAGGTCCGTGTCGAGATCGTCGGCACGCTGAACGCGTCGAAGATCAAAGCCACAGTTGAGGGCCGCCCCAAGCACTACTGGTCGATCTATCAGAAGATGATCGTCAAGGGGCGAGACTTCGACGACATCCACGATTTGGTCGGCCTGCGCATTCTGTGCGACGAGATCCGCGACTGCTACGCCGCTGTCGGCGTGGTGCATTCGCTGTGGCAGCCAATGGCGGGGCGGTTCAAGGACTACATCGCCCAGCCCAGATACGGCGTCTACCAGTCACTGCACACCACCGTCGTCGGGCCCGAGGGCAAACCGCTGGAAGTGCAAATCCGCACCCGCGACATGCACCGCACCGCCGAATACGGCATTGCCGCGCACTGGCGCTACAAGGAAGCCAAGGGCCGCAACGGCGTTCCGCACCCGCACGCGGCCGCCGAGATCGACGACATGGCCTGGATGCGCCAGCTGCTCGATTGGCAACGGGAGGCCGCCGACCCGGGCGAGTTCTTGGAATCATTGCGCTACGACCTTGCGGTGCAAGAGCTTTTCGTCTTCACTCCCAAGGGCGACGTCATCACGCTTCCGACCGGGTCGACGCCGGTGGACTTCGCCTACGCGGTGCACACCGAGGTTGGCCACCACTGCATCGGTGCCAGGGTCAACGGGCGGCTGGTGGCGCTGGAACGCACGCTGGAAAACGGCGAAGTCGTAGAGGTTTTCACGTCGAAGGCGCCCAATGCCGGGCCGTCGCGGGACTGGCAGCAGTTTGTGGTCTCGCCGCGCGCCAAGGCCAAGATCCGGCAGTGGTTCGCCAAGGAACGGCGTGAAGAGGCGCTGGAAACCGGCAAGGAGGCGATGGCCCGCGAAGTACGCCGAGGCGGACTTCCGTTGCAGCGCTTGGTGAATGGTGATTCCATGGGGGTAGTCTCGCGCGAGCTGCATTACGCTGACGTGTCCGCGCTCTACACCGCGATCGGTGAGGGGCACGTGTCGGCTCGGCACGTCGTGCAGCGGTTGTTGGCCGAGCTCGGCGGAATCGACCAGGCCGAAGAGGAGCTTGCCGAGCGGTCCACCCCGACGACCATGCCGCGGCGCTCGCACAGCGCCGACGATGTCGGGGTCTCCGTCCCCGGGGCCCCGGGCGTGCTGACCAAGTTGGCCAAATGTTGCACGCCGGTGCCCGGCGACCAGATCATGGGGTTCGTCACCCGCGGGGGCGGGGTCAGCGTGCACCGCACCGACTGCACCAACGCCGCCTCGCTGCAGCAGCAGGCCGAGCGCATCATCGAGGTGCTTTGGGCCCCGTCGCCGTCGTCGGTGTTTCTAGTGGCCATTCAGGTCGAGGCGCTCGACCGGCACCGACTGCTATCGGACGTGACGCGCGTGCTGGCCGACGAGAAAGTGAACATCCTGTCGGCGTCGGTCACCACCTCGGGTGACAGAGTGGCGATCAGCCGGTTCACCTTTGAGATGGGTGCCCCCAAGCATCTCGGGCATCTACTCAACGTCGTGCGCAACGTCGAAGGCGTCTACGACGTTTACCGGGTGACTTCCGCCGCCTAGGCTCGCCTAGCCGCTGGGGCTAGCCGACCCGCACCGTGTTGATCGTCACCGCGACAGCAGGCGTGCCGTCGTCACCACCGCCGGCGACGCCCCCCTTGACGATGTTGTCGATGGTGGTCAGGCCGGTGTCGTCGATCGTGCCGAACACGGTATACACCGGTGCGAGTTCGGAATCGTCGTACACCAAGTAGAACTCGCTTCCGTTGGTGCCGGGTCCCGCGTTTGCCATGGCCAGGGTCCCGCGCGGATAGACGACAGGTTGCTGCGCCTGAGGATCGTTCGGCGGATA
>JBEKNM010000366.1:0-5062 GCA_049522835.1 Mycobacterium sp. | reverse complement strand
GTGCCAACGACACCACCGAACGCGCTGTCACCTACCTGGACTCGGTGGTCGCGGGTTCGGCGCCCCGGCAGCGATCGGCCGGCTTTCTGACCCATCTATCCGCGACAGTCGAGATGCTGCGCCGGATGACTCCGCTGCGGCTCTTCTGGGCCCGCGATTACTCCGATTACCACCCAGAAGAGCCGGGCGGCAGCGCAGCGGGCCGCACCTGCGAGTGCCACCCCTTCGACACCTCGGTTCTCGGCGAATACCGCACTCGGCTCCAGCCTGGCGTCATGGAGGTCAGCGTCCCGATACCGACGACGGGCGCCGACTATCGCTGGATGAATCTGGTGGCCCGGGTGCCGCGCAAGGGAATTCCGACCTTCGCCAAACGAGTGGCACAAGGTGTGGGCGGCCTGCTGCTGGGCCGGCGCTACGCGGCGGGCGGCCAGGGCCTGGTGGCCGGCTTGTTCGCGGGTGTGCTGCGCGCCGGTATCCCGGTGTGGACCGGCACCACACTGCTGCGCCTCCACGGCGACGGTGACCGCGTAAGCGGCGCGGTCGTCGGCCACAGTGGACGTGAGGTGACGATCACCGCCCGGCGCGGAGTGGTGTTGGCCACGGGCGGTTTCGACCACAGCATGGATATGCGGTGGAAGTTTCAGTCCGAGTCGCTGGGCGCCAACCTGAGCCTGGGCGCGGCGGCCAATACCGGCGACGGCATCCGTGCGGCGCAGGAACTGGGTGCGGATATCGATCTGATGGATCAGGCCTGGTGGTTCCCCGCTGTCGCACCACTGCCCGGCGAGGCGCCCGCGGTGATGCTGGCGGAACGGTCGCTTCCGGGCTCCCTGATCGTGGACCAAAGCGGCCACCGGTTCGCCAACGAGTCGGCGGACTACATGTCGTTTGGTCAGCGGTTGCTCGAACTGGAACGGTCCGGTAACCCCGTCGAAGCGATGTGGATCATCTTCGACCAGCAATACCGCAACAGCTATGTCTTTGGCGCCCAGCTGTTGCCGCGGATGCGGATTCCGCAGGCGTGGTACGACGCGGGCATCGCGGCGCGCGCCGACAGTCTCGCCGAGCTGGGCGCCCAAATCGCTGTTCCTGTGTCAGAGTTCACGCAGACGATGACTCGTTTCAACGAAAGCGCCTCTGCCGGACAGGATCCCGACTTCGGTCGGGGTCGAAGCGCCTACGACCGGTACTACGGCGACCCGACGATAACGCCGAATCCCAACCTGCGTCCGTTGGTCAAAGGCCCGTTCTACGCGGTGAAAATGGTGCTCAGCGATCTGGGCACCTGCGGCGGGCTGAAGGCCGACGAGCGGGCACGGGTGCTGCGCGAAGACGGCAGCGTCATCGCCGGGCTGTACGCCATCGGCAATACCGCCGCCAATGCGTTCGGCGCAACGTACCCCGGAGCGGGCGCGACGATCGCGCAGGGACTGGTATACGGCTACATTGCGGCTCGGAACGCGGCGACTACCGACAGTTAGTCAGCTTCGCGCTTCGCCTCGACCTGCTTCTCGACCTCACGCCAGTACCCGGGGGTGGTGCGCGGTTTGCCGAAACCACCCTTGGCGGCCTGCTGTGTGATGGCGTCAGCCTCGTCGATGTCCTTCATCATTTCCAGGGCGAACTCGCGCTCGGCGGCGTAATACTTGGCCGCCCAGCGCAGCGCGAGCACTGAATACGCCCAGGCCGGTTGGGCCTCGGCCCCGTCGGCGTCCTCGACCGCCTTGCGATACCTGGCTTCGGCATAGGCCACATGCTCCTGCAGCAATTCTTTGAGCCGACTTGGGTTACTGAGGTGGCCGAAAGTCACGCGCAGCAGCACGCTGTGCTTGAGCACCGGCGGATCCACAGGTGCATGGTTGGTCCACTCGGTGACGGCGTCCATCCCGGCCGGGGTGATCTTGTAGAGCCGGCGGCTGCGGGTGCCCTCGTCGCGCTCGACGCGAGATGTCACCAGACCCAGGCCCTCCAACTTCTTCAGCTCGGTATAGATCTGGCTGTACGAAGGGCTCCAGTAGTAGAGGTCGACGCTCCAGTCGATCCACTTTTTGAGGTCGTAGCCGGAGACTTCCTCTTCGTAGGACATCATGCCCAGCAGCGCCCAGCTGGTGGCCGCAAGTGCCGCCTTCGTTGCCTTTTCGCTGGCAGGGTCGATTTCGGAGTCCACGTCGCCAGGTTAACAACACAGGTCGGAACATCGCGTACCACCGACCGCTGGCCGGGACACCGCTTTGCGGATAGCTTCCCATCTTGGCGCTGGGGGTGCCCCGCTCAGCGGCGGGCACCCACGGTTGACATCCCGGATGGAAAACGCGGTCCGGTCCGGGTCCGCCGTAGCCTTGACTTAGTCTCGCGCTCAGCGGCGCCGGATCGACAGCAGTAGGTCTCTCCATGCGCGAGTGTGCTCCCGCAAGGTTGAATCAACAGCCCTGGACTGGCCGTGGTTGTCTAAGAGCTGGCGGCGTCCCACCAAGGACGGATTTGAGGTACAGCATGGTCGAGCAATCGGGCGATCCAGTTGGTTCGACGGGTTTCCAGGTCGGGGAATCCCAGGTAGGTCAGGCCGTAGTCCTCGCCGTCTCAGGTGAAGTAGACGCGCTCACTGCACCGCAGCTGGCCGAGGCGATACACACCGCGCTGGCCACCGGGCCGGCGACACTGATCGTTGATCTCTCGAAGGTGAAATTTTTCGCTTCAGCCGGGATGACCGTCCTCGTTGCCGCGAGGACTGAGGCCGGGCCGTCGACTCGATTCGGGGTGGTCGCGGACGGTGCAGCCACCAGCCGGCCGATCAAACTCATGGGGATCGACGCGGTGCTCCCGTTGTACCGCACACTTGATCGCGCGCTGAGCGGTATCGCGTGATGCAAGCCACCTAACAGGATTTCGGCAGGATAGGTCCTATGAACCGCAAACGTGTTGTCATCGCAGGACTGGGAGACGTGGGTATCCTGATCGCGATCCGCTTGGCCCGCCATGCCGACGTCGTCGGGATCTCGGTCAAACCTGCGCTGGTGAGCGGCCAAGAGCTCGGCGTCCGGCTCTCCCGCCCAGACGATTGGGCTCGCGACTACTGGATTCCGTTTGACAGGTTCCGACGTCTGGACCGGGTACGGACGGTTCAGGCCACGCTGACCGGAGTGGACCTGACGTCCCGGACCGTCTTCGGCCAGCGCGACGATGGCACAACAATCGCCGAGGACTATGACGCGCTGGTCATCTCGACAGGAGTCAGCAACGGCTTCTGGCGCCGGCCGGTATTGCAGTCGGCCGCCGAGATCAGCGCCGACCTGCACGCCGCACACAACCGGCTGGCCGCGGCCAACTCGGTGATTGTTGTGGGCGGCGGTGCCGCCGCAGTCAGCAGCGCCGTCAACATGGCAACCACCTGGCCCGACAAGCGAATCGACCTGTATTTCCCCGGAGAGCGCGCTTTGGGCGGGTATCACCCTCGGACTTGGAATCGCATCCAGGGCCGACTGACCGATCTGGGCGTGGGCCTGCACCCGGGACACCGCGCGATGGTCGCGAACGGTTCCGCCGGCGATGAGATCACCGGCGAACCGGTCCACTGGAGCACCGGACAACCCCCGGCTTCCGCCGAAGCGGTGCTCTGGGCGATAGGGCAGACGCAACCCAACACTGACTGGCTACCGCCGGAGCTGCTCGATCAACACCGGTTCGTTCACGTGACGCCGGAGCTCAGGGTGCCCGGTCATGAAGGTGTCTACGCGGTCGGCGACGTCGCGGCGAGCGACCCGCTGCGCAGCTCCGCGCGCAATCGCGGCGATGCGCTGGTGGCCCACAACATCCGCGCCGAGTTCGCAGACCGCCGGATGCGCACCTACCGGACGCCGGGCCGGCGGTGGGGCTCGTTAGTGGGCGCACAGGCCGACGGGCTGGAGGTCTTCCTGCCTACCGGGCATGCCTTCCGCCTCCCGTCATGGTCGGTTGAACGGGTGGTGATGCCGTGGGTCGTCCGATGGGGCATGTATCGCGGAGTGCGCGAAGACCACACGATTAAGACGTCGTAAGGGCGACTCTACCAATGCTTTTCACTATTCCCTGACGTCTTGTTCAGACGCCGGTGACATGAAGCGTCGGTGCAATTCGTCTGTGAGCGCGTGGATCTGGCGAGTGATCTCAGTGTTGGTCTTCAGCTCCAATTCCTGGGTCTCGAAGTCATGGTCGGCTCTGGACTGCTGGAATGCCGCCTGACGGTTCTGGCCGATCATCACGAAGGTCGACAGAAAAATCGCCTCGAGCGACACCACCAGGGTCAACGTCGGCCAGGGGCTGCGTTCCAGCAACACCATCCACACGCCGAACAGCGCCGCATGAAGCCAGACGAAGTTCATCGACCCGGCGAACGACGTTATCCGGTCGGCCAGGCGCAGCTGAAAATCCGCACTTCGTTTCCTGGCCTCCTCCACGACGACAGGGTGGTGAACCTGTCCGCTTCGCAGCAGCCGATGCGGAATCAGTTGCGGGTTGTGCCGATGGGTTTCGGCCTGTGTCGTCATGCTGAGCCGTTCCTTTCGGTGCCATGGCGATAAGCGCGTTCGCGTCATCTGACACATTTCGGAGGTGGATAGGGCTGCCGGCTAATGCTACTGGGACCCATCATCACCACGATCCTGCGCGACGCCACGTCGTGCGACGAAGTCGTCGCGGGGTTTCACTAAGACGTTTGAAGGGCGCGCATGAAGCTCGAAAAGCTATTGACGACAAATTGATCCCTGAATGGCAGAAGTGCGATCTGCAGCCAGGTGCGCGTCGCTCTACGATCGGCGAGGTGACGGTCGTGACGTTATTACACCCCGGTTCGATGGGCGCCACGGTCGGCGCCCAAGCCACCCGAAACAATGCGACCGTGCGCTGGGTCCCCGCCGGCCGCAGCGCCGCCACGCGCCGGCGTGCCGCCGAAGCCGGTCTGGTCGAATGCGCTGATCTGGCAACCGCGCTCCAGGACTGCGACATCGTCATGTCAATCTGTCCGCCGGCCTACGCCGAGGACGTCGCACGGTCGGTGGCCGGATATACCGGTGTCTACCTCGAC
>JBEKNM010000365.1:0-5065 GCA_049522835.1 Mycobacterium sp. | reverse complement strand
CAACGGATTAACGGATTATGAGTCCTTAGCCAGCGCCCGACAGGCCGTGCCAAACGGTCGCCCCCGCCGCACTGAACGAACCCTGCCTACGCCCGCGGGGGCAGCATTGAAACCCACCCATCCGAAAGCAATTCCAGCAACTGCCCGTCAGGATCCCGGATCATCGCCGACTGCTTCGACACGGTCCCCTCGACCACCGATCCCCCAAAAGCCTCGACGCTCTCCAACACTGTGCCAAGATCCGACACCGAAAACGAGATATGCGTCAGCCCAACCTGATCCATAACCCGGTCCGCGCCGACATGAACCGCGCGCTCTGAGTAGTCGAGGAGTTCCAGCACCAGCCCGTCACGAACCAGATACGTCGCGTGCAGGCCGACCGGCTTCTCCAGCTGTAGAAGCTGGTCGGTGCTGTCGTCGGGCGCGTCGAGTTCCCACCAGAACTGGAACCCGAGCAGACCTTCGTAGAAGCGGCGTGACCGCTCACGATCCGCGATGCACAGCCCAACGTGGTTGAAAACCGTTTGGTTACTCGACATTACAACCTTCCGTAGCGAGTCAGTGCCGATGCTCCCCCGCTCTCAATGACGACCGTGGCGCGCTGGAGGCATCCCCCGACGCCTTCCTCAGCAACCCAGGATTGGACGCTCAAGACCATGCCTTCCTCGAGCGAGGCCTCGGCTCCCCGGCCCAGACCAATTACTGGCGGCTCGGCACCTAGCCCGAGCCCGTGGGCCAGCGGCACCGGGGACTCCACACCGCCGGCGTCCTCCCACACCCGATACAGATCGGCACCGGTATTGCCTGCCCGGCAGGCTGCCACCAGCGCCTCCATGCTCCGGGCACATCGCGACACCAGATCCGCTGCCCCCGGCGGAGCCGACTGTCCGGCCACCCGAGTGCGAGCCAGTCCGGCCTCGTAGCCCGCGTACAGCGCCCCCGGCGCCAACACCACCAATTCGCCATCCCCGATTGGACGATCGGAGGCCAGATGGCGAAACCTCACCGGACCGCGCGAAGGAGTTGCGAAGCAGACACTTTCCGACGGCGGAGTCGGCGCCCCGAGCCTGGCCACATGCTCGTCGTAGATACCGAGCAACTCCCGCTCGGCAATCCCCGGCCGCAAGGCATCTTCCATCGCGCTCAACGCCGACTCAGCAATAGCGGACGCCACGTCCAGGCAAGTGATCTCGTCAGCCGTCTTGATCCGCCGAGCAGCCGCCATCACGGGAGCGGCATCAACCAGTTCGGCCGATCCAACGAGCTGCGAAATCATCGCGGCGAACATCGGCGTCAACCCGTCGGTGCCCACTCGCCGCGAGTCACGCAGGCCGGGGACGTTCGCCAACGAGGCCATAAGGCTCATCGGATTCCAGCTCAGCCCATAGAGGTCCTCGCGGGCGATCTCGGGCGGCACCCCCTCGTCCCAGGTCGACATCAGATGCACGCGCCCAGTCTCGCGCACCACCACCGCGACCGGCGCGTATGGAAGTACACCCGCTCGTCCGAGCTGGCGCGCTCCCGACACGTAATGCACGTCGCCGGAACCACCAAGCATCAACGCATCCAACCCATGAGTTTCCATGCCGGAGAGCACTTTTGCACGTCGCTCGGCACGCAGCAGAGGAAAATCAACGCGGGCGTCATCTTCGAGGCTCATCATCCCGATGCGCACACCGTGGTCGCGAGGCGCGGGGCTCATGCGCCGAAGCCGTAGGGGTCGTAGGTTGAGCCGCTCAGTTTGACCCAGCCTGTATCAGTCACGGCCACAATGTCTTCCGAACGATACCCGGCCGCGCCGTCCTCCCAGATGACCGGCTCGAAGACCGCCACCATCCCGGGTTGCATAATGAGCTGTTCGTCGAACTGGTCGCCGAAGTCAGTCCCGATCAACGGCATCTCGGCACTATCCGTACCGACCCCGTGCGCCAGGTAGAAGTGTTCGATCCAGGGCCGGACGCCGTCATTGGCCTCAATCGCGACCTTGCCGAGTTGCAGGCCCGAAACCCCTGGCTTGAGAATGTCCAGACACGCATCGACCACAGACCGCCAGCGGCGAAACTGCACAAGCTGCTGAGCATTCGGATCAGCCCCGGTGATCCAGGTTCGTCCATAGTCGGAGGCGTAACCCTCCCAAACGATTCCGGCATCCACCCAGATGACATCGCCGTGGCGAAGGAACCGGTCGGTGGTGACAGTCGGGTAGGCCAGATCGCCATGCAGGGTCCAGGGCCCGAGCTCGCGACTAGGGGCCATCACCTGCCAGATCGGATCGATTCCGCCCGCCGAAGCCCCGAGCTCGAACACCCGGCGAAGAAACACCGCGCTCAGATCGATCTGCCGGACACCTGGGCGCAAGACCCGCAACGCGTCGACCATCGCCAACTCATTCAAAAGTTGCGCCTGGCGGATACAGGAAACTTCGTCGACCGTCTTCTGCAGCTTCGCGGCGCCAAGAACCCCAGACGCGTCCGCCCAGTCAAAACCCGAAAGGCCGCGCAGCATCGCATGCGACTGATGATCCACCCCAATACGAGCGCCAACAGCGAAATGCACGGTCAGCGCCTTGGCGAACAGGTCCATCCCGTCGTCGAGGTCCGGAAACATGGGGCCATGCAGATGATCTGAAGGAAGTTCGGGCGGAGCCCCATCGGCATACAAGGTGTAGAGGTGCGGCGCCGACTCCCCCTTGACGACAACCGCCACCGCGCGGAACAGCGCGGCACGGTCACCGTCTTGAGCCGGCATGGCGGCGCCGGTGGCATAAACGACCGAGCTGGAACCCAGCAGCACCAACCCGTCAAGACCGCCTGCCGAGAGCCCATCCTGCAACTTCTGAAAACGCTCCTGGCGCATACGAGCAAGATCGGGCAGAACTGGGATTACCGATCCGCCGATCGTCGCTCCTGCCGACCAATCCTCGATGGCGTTACCCACTTCTGTCCGCGGCCCAAAAGCGTAATAATGCAAAGATAGCTTAAAAAGCGGCCAGCGCCGACAACCAAAACAGATCTCTTTGTGGTGGAGGACTTTTCGATGACTGCACGCCCGGACGTCACCCCCGACGCGAGAGTCGATTTTGACCACCATTCCGATGAGTTCAACCTCAACCAACAGACCATCAACGCCGACCTGAGACAAAAATGCCCGGTGGCATGGAACGAGAACTACGGCGGATTCTGGTTCCTGAGCAGCTACGACGCAGTCAGCCAAACCGCCCGAGACGACGACACCTTCTCCCACAAATACGAGCCGAACGCCCCCGACGGCGTGGACTACCAAGGCGAGATGGGTGTTCCCCGTCCCGAAGGTCAACCGGCCCTGGGCATCGGCGAAGTCGACGGCCCCTATCACCTGGCCTTACGTCACGCACTGGCCCCGTTCTTCTCCCCGGGTGCCGTCGAGAAGATGCGGCCATTCATGGAGCAATCCGCGCACTGGTTCCTCGACCAGCGCATCACCGACGGGCAGATGGACCTGGTGCTCGACTACGCCAGCCCGGTCCCGGCCATCCTCACCATGAAGCTGATGGGCCTGCCCTACGACAATTGGCAGCTCTACGCCAACCTCTTCCACTCCGTTATGGCCGTCCCCCAAGACAGCCCCGAATACGCCGAAGCCATCGCCGCAGTCCCCGCCATGATGGCGGACGTCATCGAGTTCGCGGCCACCAGACGCGCCGAAGCCCGCGACGACCTGACCAGCTTCCTCATCCAATTCGAATTCGACGGCCAGCGCCTCACCGACGAACAGCTGCTCAACATTCTCTGGAATCTCATCGCCGGCGGCGTCGACACCACCACGTCACAGACCGCGCTGACCCTGCTGCACCTGGGCACCCACCGGGAGCTACGCCAACAGCTCATCGACCACCCGGAGCTCTACCGCACCGCCACCGACGAGTTTCTGCGCTACTTCTCGGTCAACAAGTCACTGAGCCGCACGGTGACGCGCGACGTCACCGTCGGCGGCCAACACCTGAAGCGCAACGACCGCGTCGTCATCAGCTGGCTGGCCGCCAACCACGACGAGCAGGAATTCGAGCAAGCCGACGAAGTCGTTCTCGATCGGGCACCCAACCGCCACGTCGCCTTCGGGCTCGGACCACATCGCTGCGTCGGATCACACCTGGCGCGCCTGATGTCCGAGATAATGGTCAAGGCGGTTCTCGACCGCATCCCCGACTACCAGGTCGACCTCAGTGGTGTCGATCAATACATGGGCAACCCCAGCATGACCGGGCTGGGCAAGCTGCCGGTCACCTTCACCCCCGGAGCGAAGCGAGACTAGCTCGCGCACACCCCCGCACACCAGCCGCGGGTCCGTGACCGCGCGGCTGCAGCGCCTTTCAGGGCATCGCGGCGGCGATTCGGCGCCACTGCTCGCGGGGGAATGCGGTCGGGTCGGGCGTCAATACCTGGATGCAGACGTGATCGGCTCCCGCCGCGTAGTGCTCATTCACCCTGCGCATGACGGCGTCCTCATCACCCCACGCGATGATCGCGTCGAACAATCGGTCGCTCACCGATGCGAGGTCATCGGGCGAGAAGCCGGAACGCAACAAGTTGTTGGCGTAGTTCGGCAGCGCCAGATAGGCCCGTAGCCAATCGGTCCCGATGGCGTGTGCTTCGGCAGCGTCGTCGCAGAGGATGACGGTCTGTTCGGGCAGCAGCAGGGGCCCCTCACCCAGAGTCTCTCGTGCCTCGCGCGTGTGATCAGTCGTGACGAGATACGGGTGGGCGCCACCGGCACGTGTTGCGGCCAGCGTCAACATCTTGGGGCCAAGTGCTGCGAGCACACGGTGGTCGATGGGAACCAGAGGTTCGGCCTCATCCAACGCGTCCAGGTAGGTGCGCGTAGCGGCCAGTGGCTTGCGGTAGCGCCCGGGCTCTGATGCGTCGATCAGCGGCGCGTGGCTCACGCCGATGCCCAGCAGGAAACGATCACCGTGGGCAGCGGACAACGACGCGTAGGAGGCGGCGACCTTCGATGGCGTATGCATCCAGAGGTTCAGGATGCCGGTGGCCACCACGACTCGCTCAGTCGAGGCCAACAACTTTTCTAC
>JBEKNM010000364.1:0-5080 GCA_049522835.1 Mycobacterium sp. | reverse complement strand
CACGGTGAGCGCGCAACGGGAGTACTGGGACCGCCAGCTGGCCGGGCTGCCCGAGGACACCGGGCTGCGCCCGGATTTCCCGCGGCAGCCGGTGCCCACTGGGGACGGTGAATCCGTCGAATTCCGAATCGACTCCGCCACCCGCGCCAAGCTCGCCGAACTGACCCGCGAGCTGGGCATCACCGAGTTCATGCTGTTGCAGGCCGCCGTCGCGGTGGTGCTGCACAAGGCCGGCGGAGGTGAGGACATTCCACTCGGTACGCCGGTCGCCGGTCGCTCCGAAACCGAATTGGACCCACTGATCGGCTTTTTCGTCAACATCCTGGTCCTGCGCAACGACTTGAGTGGCAACCCGACACTGCGTGAGGTGTTGAGCAGAGCCCGGGAGATGGCGCTGGCCGCGTACGCCCACCAGGATCTGCCATTCGACCGCGTGGTCGACAGCGTCAGCCCGTTGCGTTCGCTGTCCCGCAACCCGCTGTTCCAGGTCGTCGTGCACGTCCGCGACGCGCTGCCCGCCGCGCGGGTGATCGATTCGGACCCGCACGGTTTGGCGCAGGACACGGTATGTGCCTCGCTGGACCCCACCTTCGACATGGCCCACGCCGATCTGAGTGTGAACTTCTTCGGCACCGATCGCTCGGACGGTACCGGCTACGTCGGCAACGTCATCTTCCGCACCGAGCTCTATCGCAGAACCACCATCGAGCGGCTGGCCGGCTGGCTGACTCAGGTCGTGGCAGAGTTCGCTGACCAGGTCGACCAGAGTCTGCGAGACGTCCAGTTGGTCGACGCAGGCGATCAACTGCGCATCCTGGATCACTGGAGCCGGGGCGATCAGCCGGATCCCGGCCGTCCACGCACCATTCCGGAACTACTGGAGCCCAGCCGCCGATGGGGCTCGGACCGGATCGCCGTGCGCTGCGGCGACGAGCTGATCGATTACCCTGCGCTACACCGACGTTCAGACAACATGGCGGTGTTGCTGGCCGACCACGGGGTGGGTCCGGGATCACTGGTCGGACTGTCGACGCGCCGGGGGATCGACCTGGTAGTTGCGCTGGTGGGCATCATGAAAGCCGGCGCCGGCTACTTCCCGATCGATCCGGGTTATCCGTTGGCGCGCAAGCGATTCATGCTCGACGACGTCGAGCCACAGGTCGTGGTGGTGACGTCCGAAGCCGCCGACAGCATGCCAGAACATGCCGGCGTGACGCTGCTCTCGCTGGACGACCCGACGGTGCGGGCCGCCCTGGACGACATGGATCGAGCTGCGGGCCAATTACCTGAACCGCATCCCGACGACCCGATGTACCTGGTGTTCACCTCGGGGTCTACCGGCGCACCCAAGGGGGTGTTGGGCACCCATCGGGCGATGGCGACCCGGCTTGATTGGCAGCTGCTGCGTTATCCGGTGCCCGGTGCGGACATCAGGCTCGCACAGGCGTCCATGACCTTTCTCGAGGGCAGCATGGAGACGTTGGCGGGTCTGGCCGCCGGGGCCACGATGATCCTGGCTGACGACGCCGAGCACCGCGACTCCGAAGCACTGGCAGCGCTGACGCAGCGCCATTCGGTGGCCCAGGTGACCGCGGTGGCCAGCCTGGTTTCCGCGCTGGTCGATTCGCCCTCCGCGGTAGGTGCGGTGCGCGCGTTGACGCGGTTGGTATGCAGCGGGGAGCCGGTGAGCGCGTCGCTGCTGGATCGGCTGACGGCTGCCTGTGGCGGGTCCGATGGTCCTGAGCTGCTGAACAATTTCGGTGCCACCGAGACCGCTGGTGGGCTGGTCCGCGGGCCGCTGACGCCCCCGGTTCCGCTGCTCGGCAAACCGACAGTCGACTCGCAGGTGTACTTGCTCGACGAGGGGCTGCGGCCGGTGCCTGTCGGCGTGATCGGCGAGTTGTACTACGCCGGCGGCCAGCTGGTTCGCGGCTATTGGAAGCGGCCGGGCCTGACGGCGTCCCGGTTTGTAGCCAACCCGTATGCCGGTGAACCCGGCGCACGGTTCTACCGAAGCGGCGACCGCGCCCGATGGACCGAAGACGGTCGGTTGGAGTTCGTTGGCCGCGCCGACCACCAGGTCAAGGTGCGCGGCTTCCGCGTCGAACTGGGCGAGGTTGAGGCCGCGCTGACGGCGGTCGATGGCGTCGCCGTGGCGGCGGCCCGGACGTGGGAGGTACAGGGCAGCGCCACGCTGGCGGGATATGTTGTGCCGCAACGACCGATCACGGACGAAGCCGAAAAGTCGGCGTTCGCCGGGTCGGTGCGCGCGGCGGTCGCCACGACGCTGCCCGGATACATGGTGCCGTCGTCGCTGACCGTGCTCGATGTGCTTCCGAAGACCGAGTCAGGCAAGCTGAACCGGCCCGGGCTGCCTCGGCCGGCAGTCAGCACGAGCGGCCAGACCGAACCGCCGCGCACCGACACCGAACGCGCGCTGGCCACGGTTTTCGCTGAGCTACTGTCGACCCCCGAAGTCGGGCGCTTCGACGACTTCTTCGCCCTAGGCGGTGACAGCATCCTGTCGGTGCAGCTGGCCGCGCGGGCACGGGCCGCCGGCCTGGCGATCAGCCCGCGGATGATATTCGAGAACCCGACGGTGCAGCGGTTGGCCGCCGCCTTGGACTCGTTCGGCTCCCAGGATGGGGAGCACGACGAAATCGACCAGGCTGACGAGCCGGCCGACACCGGCTTCGAGCCGATGAGCACGTCCGGTCTATCGGCCACGGATCTGGCTGCCGTGACTCAGCTTTGGTCGACCTCGAGAGACGCTGAGAGAGACGGTAAGCCATGACGGCCACCGAAGCGGGGTCTGGTCCGGGCATCGCTCCTGACATCGAGGACGTCATGGCGCTGAGCCCCCTGCAGGAGGGCTTGTATTCGCTGACCACGCTGGCCGAGTTCAGTGAAGGCGAACCGGCCGACGACCCGTATGTGATCGGGATGGCCGCGGATATCTCCGGGGCGCTCGACGTCGCGTTGTTACGTGATTGCGCGGCAATGGTGTTGGCGCGCCATCCGAACCTACGCGCGAGCTTCTTCAGCCGCGGAATTGCGCGGCCTGTGCAGATCGTGCCGTCGCGAGTCGATCTGCCATGGCGCCAAGTCACCGCCGCACCGGAGGACGTCGAGGCGCTGGAGGCCGACGAACGGCGACGGCCTTTCGATTTCGAACGCACACCGGCGATTCGCTTCCTCCTCGTCGAATTGCCCAGTGCACAATGGCGTTTAGTGATCACCGCGCATCACATCGTGATAGACGGCTGGTCGCTACCGGTGTTCGCGGGCGAGCTGATCGGGCTGTACCGGGCGGGAGGAGACCTTGACGCGCTGCCCGCTGCTCCGCGCCCGTACCGGGATTACATCGGCTGGCTGGGGAACCGTGATCTGGCAAGCAGTCAACAGGTTTGGCGCCGGCATCTGGCCGGCATGCCGGGACCCACGCTGCTGTCACCGGCCCTGGGCGGCGATAGCGGTGCCAACCCCGGCGAAACAGGCCTGGCGCGTCGCACCGAATTGCGAATGGACGCCGACGCCACCGGGCGGCTGATCAATGGCGCTCGGTCCGGCGGTATCACCGTCAACACGCTGATGCAGATGGCCTGGGCACTGGTGTTGTCGCGGCTGACCGACTGCAGCGACGTGGTGTTCGGGGTCACCGTATCCGGCAGGCCGGCCGAGCTCGCCGGCGTCGAGACCATGGTCGGGCTGTTCATCAACACCGTGCCGCTGCGCGTGCAGCTCGACGCGGCCGCGGGCGTCGGTGAGCAATGCCGCCTCGTGCAGCGCAATGCCGCAATGCTGCGCGAGCACGGCTACCTCGGGCATGCGCAACTGCGCGCACTCGGCGGGGTCGGCGAGATGTTCGACACCCTGCTGGTCTACGAAAACTTCCCGGTCGATGGACTGGTCACCGGCGGCGAATCCACCGCTGCCGGTGTGACATTCCGGCCAGCGGGGCTGGAAAGCCTGTCTCATTTCCCGGTCACGCTGGCTGCCCACATGGCCGGCGACGAACTGGTCTTACTGATGGAAGTGATCGACGGTGCGCTGGGGACCACCACCGCTGTGACTTTGGGTCGCCGGGTGTTCGCCACGGCCGAGCGACTGCTGCAGATGTGGGACCGGCCGCTGCGTGAAGTCAGCGTCCTGGTCGACGACGAGACGACGCCGTTACACGGCGCGGGCTCGCTGAACCCGCCGGCGCCGCTCAGCATCCACGAGCGGTTCGCCGAGGTCGTGAAGACCATGCCCGATAATCTGGCGATCAGCTGGACGGGCGGCACGCTGAGTTACCGTGAGCTGGACACCTCATCGACCAGACTGGCCGCTCTGCTCGCCGCCCGCGGGGCGGGCAGTGAAACCCCGGTCGGGATAGGGCTTTCCCGCGGTCCCCGCTACGTCGTCGCGATGCTCGCGGTGCTCAAGGCCGGTGCCATGTGTGTGCCGATGGAGCCTGGGATGCCTCCGGAACGCGTGGATTCGATCCTGCGTCAAACCGGTGCACCGATCGTCATAGACGACGCGTTTCTCGAGGCTTTCGCCAATACCCTGGAAACCCTGGAAAACCAGGCACCCGGAGGCCCCGAATTGCCTCCGATCGAGGTGGTGCCTGACCAGGCCGCCTACGTGGTGTTCACGTCGGGGACGACGGGAGAACCCAAGGGCGTCATTGGAACTCACGCCGCAATCAGTGCCTACGCAGACGACCACCTGGGCAGCGTGGTGCGGCCGGCCGCCGCCCGGCTGGGTCGCCCGCTGCGCATCGCACACGCCTGGTCGTTCGCATTCGATGCCGCCTGGCAGCCCCTCGTCGCACTGCTCGACGGCCATGCCGTGCACGTCGTCGACGAACACACCCAGACCGACGCCGAAGCCCTGGTTCGAGCCATCGACGAGCACGGTATCGACATGATCGACACCACCCCTTCGATGTTTGTCCAACTCAAGGCGTTCGGTTTGCTGACCAGAGTTCCCCTTGCGGTGTTGGCGTTGGGCGGCGAAGCGGTCGGCAGGCCGTCGTGGGCCCTGATCCGCACCGAGTGCGCGCGCACGGCAATGACGGCGTACAACTGTTACG
>JBEKNM010000363.1:0-5099 GCA_049522835.1 Mycobacterium sp. | reverse complement strand
GTCCTCCTGGCCGTAGACGGTCTTGACGGGGATGCCGGACGGGGTCTGGGCCATGTCATCCATCGATGATTACCGCTCCTTCCTTCATTCAGCCCTCCGCGTCTGATCTACCGGAGCAGAGTTACGATTTCATATCTCTAGCTCGACCGGGTGCACTGCCGCGAGGGACGGGCGGTGGGCGAATCCGTCGGCCTATCGCCCGGACTGGGGGAACCTGACCCGGTCCGCGATAAGCCCTTCCAGCCCCAGAAGGTGCGTAGAACGCCAGGGGTGCGAGCTGTCGAGGCGGACTGGTTCGGGCTCGGATCGGCAGGCTCGGCCATCGCCTCATCATGCAATACGGCAGCAGGCGGCCATAGTGTCCGGTCTCGCTCAGCGGAACGTTCGCCTCGGCCTCAAACTTCTACTGCCGCAGAATGGACAAACCATGGTTGATCTCGAACTGGATCAAGGGTTGGCGGTCATCACGATTAATCGCCCGCATACGCGCAATGCCATCGCGCCGCACACCATGGACGAGCTCGACAAGGCCATCGACGCGGCCGAAGGTGCGCTGGCCCTGGTCATCCGCGGCGCCGGCGATCGGGCCTTCGTGTCGGGTGGGGATCTCAAGGAACTCAGCGCGCTAAGGACCGAGGATCAAGCCGTTGCGATGGCCTCGCGGATGCGCTCGATCTGCGATCGGCTGGCCGATTTCCCGGGTCCCGTCATCGCCGCGCTCAACGGGCATGCGCTCGGCGGCGGGGCCGAGGTCGCGGTGGCTGCGGACATCAGGGTTGCCGCCGACGACATCAAAATCGGCTTTAATCAAGTAAGTCTGGCGATCATGCCCGCCTGGGGCGGCGCGGAACGACTCGCCGATCTGGTTGGACGAGGTAGGGCGTTGCTGCTTGCGGGCAGCGGAGCCGTCCTCGATGCCGCCGAAGCTCAACGGGTTGGGCTCATCGATCTGGTCGTGCCGCGGTCAACCTTCGAGGCGAAATGGCGTTCTGTGGCCCGGTCGTTGGCTACGGCGCCGGCGGCTGAAATCAAGCGCGTGGTGACCGGGGTTTCCGCGCACGACGCGGTCGCGGCGTTCGCCAAGCTCTGGGTCGCCGACGAGCATTGGCGCGCGGCGGACCGGGTGATGAAGCGCACCAAGTGATTCGACGATCCAGCACCCCCACCGGCGGCACCGGGCGATGAATGTTGCAGATCTCATCGATGCCGCGCAGAAGGGATCTTCTCGTGCGACCGGCCGATTGCTGACCATTATCGAGAACGGTGGCCGAGAAGAAGTGCTGGCGGCCGTTGGCCCATCGTCGGCCCGAGTGGTTGGCCTGACCGGGCCACCTGGCGCAGGCAAGTCCACGACTGCCGCGGCGCTCATCGGGGTGTACCGCAAGCAGGGCCGACGGGTGGCAGTCCTAGCTGTCGACCCGTCATCGCCCTACAGCGGTGGCGCGCTGCTCGGCGACCGCATCCGAATGGCCGCACACATCAATGACCCCGATGTGCTGATCCGCTCACTGGCCACCCGCGGCCACCTGGGCGGGATGGCCGCCGCGGTCCCAGCGGCCATCCACCTGCTGGCCGCGCTGGCCTATGACTTGGTCCTGCTGGAAACGGTGGGAGTTGGGCAGTCTGAGATCGAGGTCGCCGCCGTTGCCGACACCACCATCGTTGTGCTCAATCCCGGCGCGGGCGACGCCGTGCAGGCAGCCAAGGCCGGCCTGCTTGAGGTAGCCGACATCGTCGTCGTCAACAAGGCTGACCGTGACGGGGCCGAGCAGACCGTGCGGGATCTTCGAGCCGAGATCCAAGCACCGATCCTCAAACTTGTCGCCGCCCGCGGCGATGGGGTGACCGACCTGGTGGAGGCTATTGATGCCCACCATCGTGCCGACAGCTTCGCGCGCCGGACCGCTCGGGCGCGCGCCCAGATTCTGTCCCTGGCCCACACCCGATTGCAGGCACATCCCGATCTGGCCACACTGGCGGAATCGGTCGCTGGCGGGCGCGACGACGCCTACACCGCGGCGAACCGGCTCATCACCCTTCCCGCTGGCTCGGCCCAATGAGTCGATTACCTGGTCGGAGGACCCGAATCTGTGCCCACACAACACGATTGGGGTGTCGGCCGGCGTCGAGCCCACGCGCGCCCGGTGAAGGTCGATTACGAGTGATCCGGCAGGCCACCGTGCTCGCCAAGCCGCGGCGGCGGCAGGTAGGTGGGTTGGTAGCCGGCAACCTGGATGGGACTGCGGACCAACCGGAACTGACCGGCTTGCACGACGGCTTCCGGTGTGGCCGCCAACGCCTCGGGTAGCGTGCGAACCGCCGCCGCCGGAACCCCCAGCGGGCGCAGCCGCGACTCCCAGCCGGCAGCGGTGTCGGAGGCCAGGACCGCGGTCACCGCGGTGAGGACCTCGTCGCGATGCGCCGCGCGCTCGGACATCGTGGGAAAGCCATCGATGCCCGCCTCCGCGGCGAATAACCTCCAAAACCCGTCGTGGGTGATGAACAGCGCCAGGTAGCCGCAGGCCGTCGGGAACATTTGGGCCGGAACGTAATACGAGTGGGCACCCAGCGGAAGGCGGAGCGGCTCAATTCCGTCGTTGAGCCACGCGGATGCCCGATAGTTGAGCTGCGAGAGCAGCACATCGCGCAGCGATACGTCAATCTGGCCGCCGCGGCCCGAGACGATCTGGGCCAGCAGGCCCACCGCTGCGGTCAGTCCGGCTGAGTTGTCTGCCGACGAGTAGCCGGGCAGGATCGGTGGCCCGGCCGGATCGCCGGTCAGCGCCGCAACACCGGTGGCGGCCTGGATGACATAGTCGAACGCCGGATCATCACCGGCTTCCAAACCATAGCCGGTCAGCGCCACACACACGATCCGCTCGTTGTATCGGCGGAGCGTTTCGTAGGTCAGACCGTACCGACGAATCGCTGACGGCTTGAGATTCACGAGTAGCGCGTGCGATTCGGCCACAAGCTCACCCAGTCGGTGTTGCCCCGCTTCAGAGGCCAGATCCAGGCAGATGCTGCGTTTGCTCCGATTCAAACTCGCGAAGTACGAGTCACCGACCTGGCGCGAGATATCCCCGCCCGGCGGCTCGATCTTGGTAACCCGCGCGCCGAGGTCGGCCAGTGTCATGGTGGCGAACGGCCCGGCCAGCATGGTCCCGACCTCAAGGATGCGCACGCCGGCCAGCGGCCCAGAAGTCACCACAGCTCCCCGGTGGGCCGGGCGATGATTTCGCGGGCCTGCAGCATCGGGATGATGACGTTCAGGCGAATTCGCCACGCGCGCAGTGGTTTCATTGCACCGAACCGCACGATTGCCCCACACCTCCCGGGGTATCTGTGAGCGCCCGGACCTCGCTGACCAGCGTGTCGAGCGGTGTGCCGGTGGGAAACACCGCAGCCGCCCCCGCCGAGAGCAATTTCGGGACATCGGCCTGCGGGATCGTTCCACCCACCACGACCGCGATGTCGCCCGCATCGGCCGCCCGCAACGCCTCCACCACCCGCCTGCTGAGCGCGAGGTGGGCGCCGGACAGGATGCTCAACCCGATCACCGCGACGTCTTCCTGCAGCGCGATTGACACGATGTCCTCGATGCGCTGGCGAATTCCGGTGTAGATGACCTCGAAGCCGGCGTCACGCAGTGTGCGCGCAACGATCTTGGCGCCGCGATCGTGCCCGTCCAGGCCGGGCTTGGCAACCAGCACCCGGACGGCCATCAGAACACCACCGGTTGCTGGAATTCGCCCCACACCGCTTTCAGCGCCGAGACCATCTCACCGACCGTGCAGTAAGCGTTGGCGCAGTCGATCAGCTTGTGCATCAGGTTGTCGGTTCCTTCGGCGGCGCGTGACAATGCCGCGAGGGTGGAACCGACTGCGGCGGAGTCTCTTTCAGCCTTGACCTGAGACAGCCGCTTCAGCTGCGTGTCGCGGCCCTCGGCATCCAGTTCGTATGTCGCGATCTCGGGAGGAGGTTCATCGGAGACGAACCTGTTGACGCCCACGATCGGAAGCTCGCCCGATTCGATCTCCTGGTGCACGCGGTATGCCTCGTCGGCGATCAGACCCTGGAGATAGCCGTCCTCGATCGCATGAACCATCCCGCCGTGCCGCTCCAAGTCGTCCATGATCTCGACGATTCGCTCCTCGGTGGCGTCGGTGAGCGCCTCGACGAAGTAGGAGCCCCCAAGGGGGTCGGCGACCCGCGCGACACCAGTCTCGTAGGCGAGGATCTGCTGGGTGCGCAGCGCCAGCGTCGCCGACTCCTCGCTGGGCAGCGCGAACGGTTCGTCCCACGCGGCGGTGAACATCGACTGGACGCCGCCCAATACGGACGCCATCGCTTCGTAGGCCACCCGCACCAGATTGTTGCGGGCCTGCGGCGCATAAAGCGACGCGCCGCCGGATACACAGCCGAATCGAAACATCGACGCCCTGTCCGTCGTCCCCTTGTAGCGTTCCCGCACGATCGTCGCCCAGCGCCGGCGGCCCGCCCGGTATTTGGCGATCTCTTCGAAGAAATCGCCATGGGTATAGAAAAAGAACGAGATCTGCGGTGCGAACTGGTCGATCGTCATCCGGCCCCGCTCCAGCACGGTGTCGCAGTAGGTGACACCGTCGGCCAGAGTGAACGCCATCTCCTGAACCGCGTTGGCTCCCGCGTCGCGGAAATGCGCCCCGGCCACCGAAATGGCGTTGAACCTGGGCACCTCCGCCGCGCAGAACTCGATGGTGTCAGCGATCAGCCGCAGTGACGGCTCCGGGGGCCAAATCCAGGTCCCGCGGGATGCGTACTCCTTGAGGATGTCGTTTTGGATGGTCCCGGTCAGCTTGGCCCGCGGCACGCCCTTGCGCTCGGCGGCGGCGACGTAGAACGCCAGCAGGATCGCCGCCGTGCCGTTGATCGTGAAGCTGGTACTGATCTTGTCCAGTTGGATGCCGTCGAACAGGATCTCGGCGTCGGCCAGGGTGTCCACCGCCACACCGACGCGGCCCACCTCTTCCCCGACGTCGGGATCGTCGGAGTCGAAGCCGCACTGGGTCGGCAGATCCAGCGCCACCGACAGCCCCGTTCCGCCCTGCTCGAGCAGG
>JBEKNM010000362.1:0-5117 GCA_049522835.1 Mycobacterium sp. | reverse complement strand
CCACCCGCGTGCAAGTGCTCTGGTCGCTGACACATCGCGAGATGTCCGTCAACGAACTCGCCGAGCATGTGGGCAAGCCGGCGCCGTCGGTTTCCCAGCACCTTTCGAAGTTGCGGATGGCCCGTCTTGTGCGAACCCGCCGGGACGGAACCACCATCTTCTACAGTCTGGAGAACGATCACGTCCGCCAACTCGTCAAGGACGCGGTCTTCAACGCCGAGCACGCCGGTCCCGGGGTTCCCCGTCATCACCGCGCCGACGGTGGGCTGAAGGCGGTCAGCGAAAAATCGGCACCACGGATGAACGTCCATTAAATACAACATATTTCGCGCAAGGAGATGACAACGATGACCGAGCAGCACAGCCACAGCGGGCCGCATGCGCACGAACACCACCATGGCGAAGTGGCACACACCCACGCGCACACCACGCATGAGCACGACCATGTCGCCCATGAGCACTCCCACTCCCACGACGACGGAACCGAGCACACTCATGAGCACGTGCACCAGTCCGGTCTGGAAGAGACTCATATCCACGCCCACACGTAGCGCGGGACGCCCACCGGCGTCCCATGCCGCCTAAGGCGAAGTGGCTAGGAAACTTTGGGGCAGTAGTGCATCGGGTTGTCTCGCTCGTCCTGGGGTGGCAAGTTGCGTGCCGGCGTCTGCACTAGAGGCGCGTCGGCCGAGATTCGCCCTGAGGCGCGGTCCCAACCGGCGCGGGCCCGCGGGTGCTTGCGGAACCGGATAGGCACTAACGCGAAGACGAGATGAACGATGTCGCCGAGGTGCCGGTGCAGCCATTCGTCGCGGCGCGACCATCGGTAGCCCATCAACTCGCGCACCTGCGGATCGTAGAGACCGACGGTCAGCCAGACGAAGAACGGGGCGAGCAGCTTGCGCTGTGCCGCCCACAACCAATCCGGGACCCGTTGGGCAAACGGAGGTTTGGGCAGCTCGCTTAGATCAAGCACGGCACGCGCTGCGTAGTGGTTTTCCAACACGTTGCGGCACATGTGGTCCCAGTACGCCTGGAATTCCTCCCAGGACGCCGGCACGGGCCGCATACTCATCCCGTACATCCGGTACCACTCGATGTGTTCGTCGAACAGCTGGCGCTTCTGCGCTTCGGTTATGCCGCCGCAGAAGCGCTCGGCCACACGGATGGTGCCGACAAAGAACGTCGCGTGTGCCCAGTAGAAGACATCGGGGTTCAACGCGTGGTAGCGACGGCCCTGACCGTCAACACCTTTGATGGTGATGTGGTAGTCGCGTACCTCTGCGCCGGTGACCGGAGCACGATCGCCGTCGAACACAACTCCACCAATTGGGTACAACGACCGCAGCAACCGCGGCCAGCGTTCCCGGAAGAACGTCGAGTGATCCTCCACCGCCGCGCCCAGCTGAGGGTGCATGTTCTGCATGGATCCCGCCCAGGGACCCTGCAGCATGCCGCGCCAGTCACCGAAGTACCGCCAGGTCAAGGAATCGGGGCCGAGCGGGAGCGGCGGCGCCTCGTAGCCCAGTGGCGATACCGGACAGCCGCCCGCCACACCGTTGGACTCAGCGGACGATCCGACAGACACTGCGTCCGCGCCGGCCGGGGTGCAATCGCGACCAGCTTGGGTGCGATCCAGCGGGCAGGCTGCGGAGGAATTTTCCGTCACCAGTTGGGTTCCTATTAGAAGTTGACTTTGCTACAGACATCAGTTGACTTTAGCTATAGATATCAGTTGGGTTTGCTGTCGACGGCAGCAATTCTGACTACGTGTGTTGTCAGTTTGACAGTTTAGGAGCTGAAGTGCAGACCGGTCAACGACGGGGCCGCTGGTCCGGAATACCGTTGGAGAGCCGTGTCGCCGTACGTCGAGACAACCTCATCACCGCCGGTGTCCAGTTGCTCGGCTCCGACGGGGGACCGGCGCTGACCGTTCGTGCCGTGTGCCGAAAGGCCGCGCTCACCGAGCGCTACTTCTATGAAGGCTTCTCCGACCGTGACGAATTCGTGCGCGCCGTCTACGACGATGTCTGCGCGCGCGCGATGATGGCCCTTACGTCGGCAACGACCCCTCGGGACGCCGTCGAACAATTCGTCGAGCTGATGGTCGACGACCCGGTGCGAGGGCGGGTGCTGCTGCTGGCACCGACGGTAGAACCGATACTGACCCGGTCCGGCGCCGAATGGATGCCCAACTTCATCGATCTGCTGCAGCGCAAGCTGTCGCGGATCGGCGATCCCGTGCTGCAAAACATGATCGCCACCAACCTCGTCGGTGGACTGTCAAGCTTGTTCACCGCGTACCTCAACGGACGGTTGGGCGCCACTCGCATGCAGTTCATCGACTACTGCGTCAATATGCTGCTCAACGCGGCCGACCCGTACGTTCCCACCCGTGAACTGGCGAAACCCGAGTAGTGTTCGGGCCAGTACCAGCTGCTGCGGCACTTGATTCGCCACACTTCGTTTGACTCGGCGGCTGCCGGGAGAACGCAACACCTGACGGTTGGATCGTGACTTACCACGCCGAATTTCAAACTTGATGCTACTGGGGTGCATAGATATATTGAGTGCAACCACTAGACACAGATAACTGGAGGGGCAATGTCAGCCGAGCTGACCGACCTACAGCTGCTGCACGAACTTGAGCCGGTCGTCGAGAAGAACATGAACCGGCATTTGAGCATGCACAAGAACTGGAACCCGCACGACTACATCCCGTGGTCGGATGGCAAGAATTTCTACGCTCTCGGCGGGCAGGAGTGGGACCCCGAGCAGAGCGTGCTCTCCGACGTCGCCCAGGTGGCCATGGTGCAGAATCTCGTCACCGAGGACAACCTGCCGTCGTATCACCGTGAGATCGCGATGAACTTGGGGATGGACGGCGCCTGGGGGCAGTGGGTCAACCGCTGGACCGCCGAGGAGAACCGGCACGGGATCGCGCTGCGCGACTACCTGGTCGTGACCCGCGCGGTCGACCCGGTCGAGTTGGAGAAGCTGCGCATCGAGGTGGTCAACCGGGGCTTCAGCCCGGGCCAGAACCAACAGGGCGGACTCTTCGCCGACAGCCTGTTCGACTCGATCCTCTACGTCACGTTCCAGGAGTTGGCCACCCGCGTCTCGCACCGCAACACCGGTAAGGCCTGCAACGAGCCGATCGCGGACCAGTTGCTCGCCAAAATATCGGGCGACGAGAACTTGCACATGATCTTCTACCGGGACGTCAGCGAAGCCGGTATTGACCTCGCGCCCAACCTTGCGATCAAGGCGCTGCACAAGATCTTGCTCAACTTCCAGATGCCCGGATTCCTGGTGCCTGAGTTCCGGCGCAAGGCCGTGATGATCGCCGTCGGCGGTGTCTACGACATCCGGATCCACCTCAACGAGGTGGTCATGCCGGTGCTGAAGAAGTGGCGGATCCTCGAGCGCGAAGACTTCAGCGGCGAGGGTGCGCGGATGCGCGACGACGTCGGCGCGCACATCGAGGAGCTTGAGGCAGCCTGCGAGAAGTTCGAGGTCTCCAAGCAGCGCTACCTCGAGCGCGAAGCGCGCAGGACAGAAAAGATCAGCGCGCGCAGGGTGCTCAGCACCAAGGGAACGCTGAAGATGAGCGGGCGGTAGTGGGCGTTGCGCATCGGCGCGATCAAGCTCGCCAGCCCGGTTGTGTTGGCTCCGATGGCCGGCGTGACGAACGTCGCATTCCGAACGCTGTGTCGTGAACTAGAAGAGACGAAGGCCGGCACCGTCAGCGGGCTGTACGTCTGCGAGATGGTGACCGCACGCGCGCTAGTCGAGCGGCATCCCGTCACCATGCACATGACGACGTTCTCCCCGGACGAATCGCCGCGCTCTCTGCAGCTCTACTCCGTGGACCCCGCCACCACGTACGCGGCAGCAAAGATGGTCGCTGCCGAAGGACTGGCCGACCACATCGATATGAATTTCGGCTGCCCGGTGCCCAAGGTGACCAGGCGCGGCGGCGGGGCGGCGCTGCCGTTCAAGCGCCGGCTGTTCGGCCAGATCGTCGCCGCGGCGGTGCGCGCCACCGAAGGCACCGAGATACCGGTGACAGTCAAGTTCCGCGTGGGCATCGACGACGACCACCACACGCACCTGGATGCCGGCCGCATCGCCGAAGCCGAAGGCGCTGCCGCGGTCGCGCTGCACGCCCGGACGGCAGCGCAGCGCTACTCAGGCAGCGCCGATTGGGAGCAGATCGCCCAGCTCAAGCAACATGTGCGGACAATTCCAGTGCTCGGCAACGGCGACATTTACGATGCCAGCGATGCGCTGGCCATGATGGCCAGCACCGGGTGCGACGGCGTTGTCATCGGCCGGGGCTGCCTGGGTCGGCCGTGGCTTTTCGCCGAGCTGTCAGCAGCGTTCACCGGCAGCCCGCCGCCCGAGCCGCCCACACTCGGCGAGGTCGCAGACATCGTTCGCCGGCATGGCCGGTTGCTGGCCGCGCATTTCGGTGAAGACAAGGGCATGCGCGATATCCGCAAGCACATCGCCTGGTACTTGCACGGCTTCCCGGCCGGATCAGAGTTGCGGCGAGCGCTGGCGCTGGTCAAGACGCTCAATGAACTTGACTGCCTGCTGGACCGGTTGGATGGCACTGTCGCGTTCCCCGACGCCGCGACTGGCGCCCGGGGTCGGCAGGGATCGCCTGCCCGCGTGGCCCTGCCCGAAGGCTGGCTGACCGACCCGGACGACTGCACCGTGCCCGCCGGGGCCGACGTCATGCACTCGGGCGGCTGAGGCGGAACGCCTCGAAATCGCTTCTCGGCCGAGAACTAAGTACTATCTGGGACTGCTGCATTGCGCTTTGGTGCGGATCGGTCGGACGCCGCTGCGAAGCGCTTAAGGATGCCGCTGCGAAGCGCTAAAGATACCGTGCGATGTAGCGCGGGTTTACGGCGCTGATCACGCCAGCGCAGCGCCGCGCTGGTCCGCATCAGAGCTTCGGAGGCCGGTAGGACATGGGTGACGGCGTGAATGACGCCACTCTCGACCGTCGGGGCGGCTCCGGCGTGAGCGACGACCAGCGCATCACTCCGAGCCCGCTTACCCCACTAGGCGCCGCGCCGTGGGAGCGGTTCTCTGCACCCTCGTGC
>JBEKNM010000361.1:0-5117 GCA_049522835.1 Mycobacterium sp. | reverse complement strand
CCGGCTTCGGGGCCTTCATAGGTCACACGCCGGCCGCCTTCATCAGGCCTGACCAGGTGCCTCCGCAGAACATCAGGACCACGGTCAACGCACGCGGCGCGACCGAGACGACGTACATGATTCCGGTGAATCACCTTCCGTTGACTTTGCCGCTGCGCTACCTCGGCTGGTCCGACGCAAAAGTGGATCAAATCGATGCCGTACTGCAGCCGCAGATCGATGCAGCGTATTCGTTCAACGATAATTTGCTCACCAAGCCGACTTCTGTGGATCCAGTGAATGGCATGGACCCGATGGCCCACGTGGACCCGGCTTTTCGCGAATCCGTCCTGAATTTCTTCGCCCAGCTTCGTGCGGTACTCCCCCCGCCGCCCGACTGACTCGCGACGAAAGGTTCTTCAGGCTTCGGGCGATGCCTCGGCCACGGCTTGGAACACCGTCGTTTTCTTCGTCATTTTCTTCGTGAGGTCTTCCGCTGGGCCCTGCTCCCATGGCCGCGCCGGCCACCAACTCCCCCGTCCGAGCAGAGCCGCGATAGCGGGCACCGTGATAGTGCGCACCACGAATGTGTCGACCAGGATTCCGACTCCGATCACGAAGCCGGACTGGACGACAGCCCCGATGCTGGAGAACAGCAAGCCGAACATCGACGCGGCAAAAATGAGGCCGGCCGCGGTGATGACTCCACCGGTGGAACGCACAGTACGGATGACACCGGAGCGCACGCCGAAGGGCGACTCTTCACGCAACCGCGACGCCAGCAGCATGTTGTAGTCCGCCCCCACGGCAACCAGCACGACGAACGCCAATCCCGGTACGCTCCAATGCAATTCCTGCCGCAAAAGCACTTGAAACAGCAATACGCCGATGCCCACCGCCGACAGATACGACAGGATCACCGACCCGACCAGGTACAGCGGCGCAACTATCGCGCGCAGCAGCGCCGTCAGGATCAGCAGCACGACGATGATGGTCACGAGGATGATGAGTCGGATGTCGCGGTCGTAGTAATCGCGGGTGTCCCGAAGCGTGACGGGATATCCCGAGATTGATATCGAAGCGCCGGACAGCGTGGTGTTGGGCTGCGCACCTTTGGCGGTGTCGAGGATCGTGTTGACCTGGTCCATGGCCGCGGTGCTGAACGGGTTGAGGTCGGTTTGGACGAAGTACCGCACTGAATGCCCATCCGGCGAGATGAACGTCTGGGCGAGCTTCTTGAAGTCCGCTGTGTCGAGCGCCCCCGGCGGGATATTGAAACCTGCCATCGACGGTTGCGACGCGTCCTGACCCATTGCCATCAGGAAAGACGATGCCGCACCAAGACCCGCACCCATCTTCTTGACCTGGTCCACGAGAAGCTGCACACCGTCGGCCAGCTGACGGCCGGCACTGGCGAGATCGTTGGCGCCGTTTTGCATCATGGCCATCTTCGAGCGCGCGGCGCTCGGGTCGTCCAGTCCCAGGTTGTGCAACGAAAGCACGGCGCCCTGAAGTGTTCGGCTCAGACCACTCACCATCGAGCTCACGGTCTGAGAAGACTGTGTCGACTGCAACTCGCGGAAGAGGTCGGCGATCCTGCCGAGGGTTCCGTCGTCGCGGGCGGTGATGAGGCTGTGGAACTGGGCGCGCGCCGCACTACAGATCGAGCTGGCGTCACAAACCATGCTGGTATCCAGAGCGGCGACTACGGCGTCGACCCATTCGAAGTTGTTCATCATGCCGGAGAAGTTGATCTGCAGCGTGTTGCCGAGCGTCCGGACGCTGCTGACAAGTTTTGTGGCAGTGTCGATTTCACCGAGCGTCTTGCCGCCACCGAACATGGCCTGAACTATTGCCAGCGCATCGACCAGACCGCTGACGCCGCCGATCGCCTGGTTGACTTGAGTGCGTACGTCGCCGAGCTTGTCTGCCAACTGGCCCGCACCCGAGGACAGCCGGTTGAGGTCGCTGTTGTGGTCGGTGATCAGGTCGGCCCCGGCGCCCAGCTGTTTGCCGACCTGAGCGGCCTGATACGTCGCCCTGGCTATTTCCAGCGATTGTCCGGTCGGCCGGGTAACCCCGCGGACAACGGCGACGCCCGGGGTTTGGCTCACCCGCTGCGCCATCTGCTCCAGATCGGCAAGCCCACCGGGGGTACGCAAGTCGTGCGGAGACTGGATGAGTAGATATTCCGGAATCGTCTGATTCACCGGGAAATGGTGTTCCAGCGCGTCGTAGCCGACCGAGCTCTCAACTGAACCCGGCAGTTGCTTGCGGTCGTCGTAGTTGAAGCGAACCAGCGCCGTACAGCCGGCCAGAGCGATCAGGACCACCAGGCTGGCGGCCAGATATCGGGCGGGCCGCCGCACTACCCGCACTCCGGTTCGCCGCCAGAACACGGCGGTCCGTTCCTTGCTTGGCCCGACCCACCCACGCGGCCCGGCCAGTATCAGGATGGCGGGCAGTAAGGTCACCGCGGCGAGGAACGCCACTGCGATCGCGATCGCCAATGCCGTGCCCACCGTTGAGAACACACCCAATTTGGCAAATCCCATGCCGAGGAAGGTGATTCCCACCGTCCCGGCGGACGCGGCAATCACCTTGCCGATGGAATCCATGGCCCGCTTGACGGCTCGACTCGCATCATCGCCCAGACGGACGTAATCGTGATACCGGCTGATCAGGAAGACGGCGTAATCGGTTCCAGCACCAGCGATCATCGCACTGAGCAACACGATCATCTGGTTGGAGACGGCCATGCCGGTCAGCACCGAAACGCCGGAAACCACCGCCTGAGCCGTTAGCAGGGAGGCACCGATTGTGATCAGGGGCAAAAACATGGTGACCGGGTTGCGATAGATGACAATCAGGATGACCAGCAACAAGACGGCGATTGCCAGCTCGATCGACACGCGGTCGCGTGCGCCGGCACCAGTCAGGTCGGCGACGGTGGACGCGGGTCCCGTCAGGCTCGCCTTCAGCGGAGATCCAGCCGCGCCCGCCAAGGTTCGCTTCACGATGCCCGCGACGTCGTTGTAGGCACGGTAGGACTCGGGTGTGCCCAGCTCACCGGAGAGACCGACCGGCAAAATCCACGCCTTGCCGTCCTTGCTGGCGAGCAGCTCACGCAGCGGCGGCGTGCTGAGGAAGTCCTGCAGCATCACGACGTCTTTGGTGTCCTGACGCAGCCGATCCGTCAGGGTGCGGTAGACGTTTTCATCGACCGGCCCCAACCCCTTGGCCCCGTTTCCGCTGGTTAGCAGCACGATCAGCACGTTTTCCGAGCCGGCTTCGTGGAATGCCTGGCTGATCTTTTTAGCGGTGGCCGTCGACGGCGCCTCGGCGGGCAGGATCGCGACGGGATGTCGCTGAGCCATCTCTGTCAACGACGGCACGGTCATCGGCACCACCAGCGCAAGCGCCAGCCAGCACCCGATCACAATCCACGGCCGCCGCGCCACGATCTCGCCTAGCCGCTGGAAAATGAGCTCATCCCCAGTCGTGCCGGGCGCGCGCGACGTGAATCAGGCAACATTTCGCCACTGACCGCTTTCGGCGACGCGCTCAAACACGGACTTCAACGCTGCCAAATAGCGGGCGACCGATTCCTGAGCCTCGGGAGTGTCGGGGAGCATCACTGTCACCGCGGTCTCCTGCTCGACCCGGATCACATAAATCGACATCTGATACGAGTACCGGCTATCGCTGAACACCCCGATATTCAGACCGTCCAATTCCGCGGTGAGCAGTAGGGAAAGAGGCGCGGCGCCCGTGTCGAGGAAGTTGATGACCGGGAAGTTCGGCCGCGCCCTGTGCGCCGTGGGCGCCAACTCGACCACGCGGTCATAGGGCACTTCCGCCAGGTTCGCACCCGTGTCGAAGCAACTCTGTGCGGCGCGTGCGGCATCTCCGAAAGACGAGTCGGCGATGGGGACGGTGATCGGGATCAGTCCGGTGAACCAGCCCTGCGTCAGGGCATCGGTCGGCGTTTTGCGGGTGTCCCGCGGTGTGAGGCCGTAATACGTGTCCGCGCCGGTCAACTCGTGTTCGGCCAAGCCGCAACAGGCCAGCACACCACCGATGAATCGGGCGCCTGCCGTTGTGCAGGCGGTCTCGAATCGAGACGTCTGCTGCTCGTCCAGCATCGTCATGGTGACCATGTCAGACACGCTGGGCTCGGACGCGTCACCGAGCGGCAGCGGGAAATCGGGCAGGCTGCCGTCGTTGCTCTCGGCGAACTTCGTCCACAACCGAACCTGTGGCGACTCCGCGATAAGCGAATCGGTGAACCGGCGCTGCCGGATACAGAAGTCGTCGTAGCTGCCCGCCTCCGGCAACTCGAGAGGCGCCCCACCACCCACCAGAGCGCCGTACATCATTTGGAACTCCATCAGCGTCACGCCGACGAACATCGCGTCCACATGGACGTGGTCGACGCTGGCGTAGAACGTAAAGCGATCCTCGCCTTGAACGATCCCGAACTGGAAGCATCCCCACTGGAGCGGATCGGGCGTGCTCACGGCAAGTTCCCGAAGTTGGTCCAGCGTCAGCTCGCCGTGTTTGACAGGTACGAATTCGATGTCTGTGGGATCCTGCAGCGTTCGCCGCACGATCTGTCCGTTATCGGTGTGCTCGAACCAGCTGCGGTAGGTGTCGTGCCGGCGAACGTGTGCGTTCACGACGTAATTCGCCGCCCGGATGTCGCAGTGGCCGGGTATGTCGCTGCTAATGATCATCAGGCGTGAGTAGTCGAGCCCCTTCGCTTTCTGCTCGACATAACCGCGGATGTGCTGCGTCTGCATGTAGCTGACGGGCACCTGGCTCACCGGTGCGTGCGAAACCTTCTCGCGCGTAGCTGCTGACGGTTCCCAAGAAATAGTGTTGCCCGTCATCGGTTCCCAATGAAGCAGCGATCCTATTGCTAAAGGCCCGACCCGCAACGTTCTCTCCTCAACTCCAAACACCCGGCAACGATCAGGATGCTGATGGTGCAGCTTCCATGTCTGCCAGGGCTTCGCATAGGTGCTCTGCCAGACCCCGGACCGTGGTGATCTTCGTGGGGCTGATGCGAACTCCCGTTTCCGTTTCAATACGGGTTCGCAGCTCCAAGTTACCCAGTGAATCCAATCCGTAGTCAG
>JBEKNM010000360.1:0-5128 GCA_049522835.1 Mycobacterium sp. | reverse complement strand
CGAGCCCGCTGCCGCCGCCAGGCCCAGCCGCACATCGTCGGAATCGATCAACGCTGCCGATCCCACCGGAAGGTCGAGGCCGCGCGGGGCGTCGACCAGGCTGACCAGAGTCGCGTCCAGCGCGAGCAGTAGCTGACCCAGCCCAACACCAGCCACGTACATATTGTCCGATCTTACTACCGCGGCCGATACATCTTGTCGGATCGGCTAATAATATTAAGTGCCGTCCCGGGGATCCTGGCAGCATGGACGCGATCACCCAGGTGCCGATGCCGACCAACGAGCCGGTCCACGACTATGCGCCGCAATCCCCGGAACGCACCCGGCTACGCGCTGAACTGGCCGCGCTGGCCGACCACCCGATCGACCTGCCGCATGTCATCGGCGGTAGACACCGGATGGGCGACGGCGAGCACATTGATGTCGTTCAGCCGCACCGGCATGCCGCGAAGCTGGGCACCCTGACCAACGCCGTGCACGCCGACGCGACAGCGGCTATCGAGGCCGCGATGACGGCGAAGAACGGCTGGGCAGCAACGCCTTTCGATGAGCGCGCTGCGGTGTTCCTGCGGGCCGCCGACCTGCTGGCGGGGCCGTGGCGGGAGAAGATCGCCGCCGCGACGATGCTCGGCCAATCCAAGTCTGCCTACCAGGCCGAGATCGACGCGCCCTGCGAGCAGATCGACTTCTGGCGGTTCAACGTGGCGTTCGCCCGTCAGATCCTGGCGCAGCAACCGATCAGCGGACCCGGGGAGTGGAATCGCAGTGACTACCGCCCACTGGACGGCTTCGTCTACGCGATCACGCCGTTCAACTTCACATCGATCGCAGGCAACCTGCCGACAGCGCCGGCCCTGATGGGCAACACCGTCGTGTGGAAGCCGTCGATCACCCAGACCCTTTCGGCCTACCTGACCATGCAACTGCTAGAGGCCGCCGGGTTACCGGCCGGGGTGATCAACCTGATCACGGGCGACGGCTTCGCGGTTTCCGATGTGGCACTGGCCGATCCGCGGCTGGCTGGTATCCACTTCACCGGGTCGACGGCCACTTTCCAGCATCTGTGGCAGCAGGTGGGTATCAATATCGGCCGCTACCACAGCTACCCGCGGCTGATCGGTGAGACCGGCGGTAAAGACTTCGTGGTCGCCCACGCCTCGGCGCGGCCGGATGTGCTGTGCACGGCGTTGATCCGCGGAGCATTCGACTACCAGGGTCAGAAATGTTCGGCGGCGTCGCGGGCATTCATCGCGCATTCGGTGTGGCAGCGGATGGGTGACAGCTTCCTGGGCGCGACCGCCGACTTACCCTATGGCGACATCACCGATCTGAGCAATTATGGCGGCGCGCTGATCGACCAGCGCGCCTTCGTCAAGAACGTCAACGCCATCGAACGAGCAAAAGACGCAGCCGGGGTCACGATCGCGGTTGGCGGCGAATATGACGACAGCGTAGGCTATTTCGTACGCCCGACCGTCTTGCTTTCTGACGACCCGTGCGACGAGTCCTTCGCGACCGAGTACTTCGGGCCGGTGCTATCGGTGCATGTCTACCCCGACGACCAGTACGAGCGGATCCTCGACGTTATCGACACCGGGTCCCGCTATGCGCTGACCGGCGCGGTGATCGCCGACGACCGCCAGGCTGTGCTGACCGCACAGGAGCGGCTGCGGTTCGCCGCCGGAAACTTCTACGTGAACGACAAGCCGAGCGGGGCGGTGGTAGGGCGCCAGCCGTTCGGGGGTTCGCGCGGCTCGGGTACCAACGACAAGGCCGGATCGATGCTGAACATGTTGCGCTGGACGTCGGCACGCACCATCAAGGAGACTTTCGTCCCCGCGACCCACCACGCGTACCCGCACATGGGTTCCCAGTGATGGCCGGCCTGTACGCGCATACCGTACGCCCGGCGATGCTCGCGGCCGGCCGTGCTGATAGGTTGCGCCGCACCGTCGAGCGCTCGCCGATCACCCGCAGGGTGGTGCGCCGTTTCGTACCGGGGGACACGCTGGATAGCGTCCTGGATATCGTTGCTGTGCTTAGGGATTCGGGCCGTTACGTCAGCATCGATTATTTGGGCGAAAATGTCACCGACGCCGACGACGCTGCCGCTACCGTGCGGGCGTACCTGCAGCTCCTCGACGCGCTGGGCCGGCTTGGCGACACCGCACGCGGCGGGGCGCCGCCGCTTGAGGTGTCCCTGAAGCTTTCGGCGCTTGGACAGGCGCTGGTGCGCGACGGCGAGAAGATCGCACTGGATAACGCCCGCACCATCTGTGAGCGGGCCCAGCAGATCGGTGCCTGGGTCACGGTGGACGCCGAACACCACACCACCACCGATTCGACGTTGTCGATCTCTGGTGACCTGCGACTCGACTTCGGTTGGCTGGGTACGGTTTTGCAGGCTCACCTGCGGCGCACGCTGGGCGATTGCGAGGACCTGGCCGCCGTTGGAGCACGGGTCCGGTTGTGCAAGGGCGCCTACGACGAGCCGGCATCGGTGGCCTACCGTGACGTTGCCGATGTCACCGACTCGTATCTGCGCTGCCTGCGCGTGTTGATGGACGGGTCTGGCTATCCGATGGTGGCGTCCCACGACCCGGCTATCATCGACGCGGTGCCCAGCATGGTGCGGGAATCAGGGCTTAGCGCCGGTGATTTCGAATATCAGATGCTGTATGGCATCCGCGACGACGAGCAGCGACGGCTGGCCGACTCCGGCAACCAAGTTCGCGTGTACGTGCCGTTTGGCACTCAGTGGTACGGCTACTTCATGCGGCGGCTGGCCGAGCGACCGGCCAACTTGACATTCTTCCTGCGGGCACTGGCCGACCGCGGCCACTAACCTCATCGACGGTGCGCTCAGGTTGCCCTCACCTCTGCGCTGGAAAGGCCGGCTTTGATGGCTGCGTCCTGCTTCTGGCCCACATCGTTGATGAAACCGACATCCACGGGATCATTTGGTGCACCGTTGAATTCGAGGGTGGCGAACGCTTTACCCCGGGTAAACATCACGACCGTGACAGTCTTTGATTGATCCGGTGAGGAGCCCGAGAACATCGTGCCGTTCTCGCCCGCGGAGAAGGACTGGGGAGTGGGGATGCTGACCAAACTACCGATCCCCGCGACAGCTGTTTCCAGGGCCGACTTGGCTGCCGAATCATCGGCCAGGACCACTACGGTGTCGTTGATCTGTCGGCTGGCGTCTTGGCTTTTGAACACGCCGGCTACCCCCGGTTTTCCCTTCGGATTCACCGTCGGTGCTCCCCCGGTAAACCCCGTCGGGGGAGCGTTGGTGAAGAAGTCGGCGGGCTGGGTGATGTCGCTCGCCTTGATCAGCAATGCGCTGTAGTCCGCGGACGGGCTCGCTGTCGACGATGGCGCTGTCGACGTGTGTGCGCTGCATCCGCTCAACGCGACCACGAGCGCCGTTCCGAGCCTTGCGGCGGTCAATAAACTCCCGGACATCGCGCACCTGGGCCTCAATACACCAACCGATACGGCCGGACCGGAGGTGTCGTAGCATCCCGCCTGGCCGCACACTTGGAGCACTCAGCGCAGTCTCGACGGACCGCGGGTAGACCTGGGGCGATCACTGGCGAAACCGCGCACCACGTGCGCACGCACGAAGTCGGCTACGACATCGGGGTTGTCCATATCCCTTGTCGATGACGGCGTGCTGAATAGCGAGAACAAAATGCGCACGAACCATTCACCGGCGGCCTCGACGTCGAGGTCTTTGCGGACCTCACCGGTGAGTTTGGCTGCGGAGAGGTAGGGCGCGAAGAACTCGACGCATTCGCGCAGCAAGACGGCGGCATCTTTGGTCAGCAGGAGGCTGATCGCATCTTCATCGAAGTATTTCTCGGATGCGATGGCCCGTCGCGCCTGGGTCACGAATACGGCTGCGTAGCTTAGCTTTTCCTCCAACGAGTTGCCGCGTGCCATCGCTTTGGACATCTCGCGGTAGAACTGCTCGGAAGCGTGTTCGGCGGACGCTTCGAGAATGGCGCCCTTGTCGCTGAAGTACTCGTAGATGGTGCTGCGCGAGACGCCCGCCATCTTGGCAATGTCGACGATCGTCGTCTTCTGCAGTCCGTGCTTGCGGAAACAGGCGTATGCCGACTCCACGATGAGCTCGCGGGTATCAGTAGCCTGAGTAGCCTGAGTCGTCACAAACTTTCCCCCTAGAATGCGCTCACCCGGCGGGCGCGAGAATCAGCCCACTGGTCGGCACCCCGGTGCCGGACGTGACCAGGACGTGCTCGACGTTGTCGACTTGGTTGTAGGACGTTCCACGCACCTGCCGCACACCCTCGGTGATGCCGTTCATACCGTGGATGTAAGCCTCGCCGAGCAGCCCTCCGCTGGTGTTGATCGGGAGCGTTCCACCGAGCGACAGCCGCTCGACGGTGGCGAAGTCTTTAGCGTCGCCGCGCCCGCAGAATCCGAGTTCCTCGAGCTGTGTGAACACAAACGGCGTGAAATGGTCGTAGATGAAGGCGGTTTGGATGTCTTGTGGCTTGAGGCCCGAATCGCGCCACAGCCGGTCCGCGACGACCCCCATCTCGGGGAGCCCGGTGATGTCCTCGCGGTAGTAGCTGGTCATCATCTCACCCTCGTAGGCTGCGCCTTGGGCGGCCGCGGTGATCACCGCAGGGGGCTGGCGAAGGTCGCGGGCGCGCTGCGCGCTGGTGACCACCAGCGCTACCCCGCCGTCGCTTTCCTGACAGCAATCAAGCAGTCGCAGTACGGGTTCGACGATCCATCGCGAGTTCTGATGGTCCTCCAATGTGATCGGTCGTTCGTAAAACCACGCATCGGGATTCTTGGCCGCGTGTGCCCGGTCGACAATGGCAATCCGGCCGAAGTCTTCGTTGGTCACTCCGTAGGTCGACATGTAGCGCTGGGCGTGCAGCGCGACCCACGCTGCGGGAGTGAGCAATCCGAACGGCGCGTAGTGCGCCATGAACAGCGGAGTCTGGGCGCTGGTCCGCCCGCTTCCTCCGAACCGGAAGCCCGAACGCTCGTTGAACGCGCGATAGCAGACCACCACATCGGCGACGCCCGTGGCGACGGCCATCGCCGCGTGCACCACGGTGCCGGCTGCCGCTCCGCCACCGTGCGG
>JBEKNM010000359.1:0-5132 GCA_049522835.1 Mycobacterium sp. | reverse complement strand
CAATCGCCGGGCTGTCCTGCTTGCGCGCGAAAGTGGCCACCAGCACCAGTGCCAAGCCGCCGAACGCGCCGACCAGGGTCAGCGGCATCGCCAGTGCGAGATTCCCCGCCACCAGGAAGTAGGAGATGACTGCCGAGGCGGTCAGCACGGCCAGCGTGATGCCGGTCTTGGTGACAACGTCGTCGATGGTCAGCGGACGGGAGGCCCTGGTACCCCGGGCCTCCTGGTAGGGAGCGCCGTAGGGGTCAGCTTGGTGGTACCCCTGCTGGACCTGGGCCGCGCCAGTGCCGAATTGCGCATATCCTCCCCGCCCTTTAGGCAGGGAACGAAAAACCGGGTTGCTAGTCTCCCGCACCGTCGGATCCTCTCTAATGGCTGTGGCTTCGAGCTGTGCGAACACATGCTCAACGATCGATGGCCCGCCCCGGTTCCCAGCGGAGCTGGTGTTTTCTGGGCTTTCCGAAACTGGATGTTGTCGTCGGGACAAAAATAGACCTTACCCCGGGGGCACCGCTGAGCTAACAACAATCTAGATTGCTGGTCAAGGCTCAGACAGCCTTCTATACAGCATTTTTAGACAGCGTTGAGGTAAATGGATTCCGGCGATTGGGGGGCTAGGGCGTGACGAACGGCGTGACTGGGGAATCTGACGAGGTCCTAACCCGCGTCGACGGCGGCATCGGACTGATCACGCTCAACCGCCCCAAGGCGATTAACTCGCTGAACCAGCAGATGGTCGACGAGCTGAGCGCCGTACTCACTCGATGGGAAGACGACGATGCAGTCCGCGCGGTGGTGCTATCCGGGGCCGGCGAGCGCGGATTGTGCGCCGGCGGCGATGTGGTCGCGGTCTACCACAGCGCCCGCAAAGACGGCGTCGAGGCGCGGCGATTCTGGCGCGACGAGTATCTGCTCAATGGCCAGATCGGCCGGTTCGCCAAGCCATTCGTGTCGTTGATGGACGGCATCGTGATGGGCGGCGGCGTCGGGGTCAGTGCACACGCGAGCAACCGGGTGGTGACCGAAACCTCAAAGGTGGCAATGCCCGAGGTCGGCATCGGCTTCATTCCCGACGTCGGTGGGGCGTTTCTGCTGTCCCGTGCACCGGGCGCGCTTGGTCTGCACGCCGCGCTGACCGGAGCGCCGTTTTCCGGCTCTGACGCCATCGCAATGGGATTCGCCGACCACTACCTACCGCATAGCGAACTCGAGGCGTTCACCCAAGCGATTATCGACGACGGACTGGACAGCGCCCTGGCCGCCCACGTCGTCGAACCCCCGCCCAGCGACCTTGTAGCGCAACGCGCTTGGATTGACAAGTGCTATTCGGGCGAGACGCTCGAAGACATCATCGCAGCGCTGCGCGGGCATGACTCCGGACCTGCGCAAGACGCCGCAAACCTGATCGCCGGTCGCTCTCCCATCGCGGTGTCCGTGGCGTTGGAGGCGGTGCGCCGCGCAGCCAAGCTGAAAACGCTGGAAGATGTTCTGGTCCAGGATTATCGGGTGTCATCCGCGTCGGCACGCTCACACGATCTGGTGGAGGGCATCCGCGCGCTGATAGTCGACAAAGATCGCAATCCGAAGTGGTCGCCGGCGACCCTGGCCGCAGTCAGTGCGGCAGATATCGACGCGTATTTCGCGCCGGTGGCCGACGACTTGAGTTTCTAGAAAGGCAGGGTTGGTGGCATCCGCAGCAGAGAACACCGAGTACGAGACCATTCTGGTCGAGCGCGATCAGCGAGTCGGGATCATCACGCTGAACCGGCCGAAGGCACTCAATGCCCTCAACAGCCAGGTGATGAACGAACTGACCAGAGCCGCAACTGAACTGGATGACGATCCCGGCATCGGGGCGATCATTATCACCGGTTCGGCCAAGGCGTTCGCCGCCGGCGCCGACATCAAGGAAATGGCCGCCCTGACGTTCGCCGACGCTTTCGGCTCGGACTTCTTCGCAACCTGGGGCAAGCTGGCCGCCGTGCGCACCCCGACGATCGCCGCCGTGGCAGGGCACGCACTTGGCGGTGGCTGCGAGCTGGCGATGATGTGTGACCTGCTGATCGCCGCTGACACGGCGAAGTTCGGCCAGCCGGAGATCAAACTCGGTGTGCTGCCGGGCATGGGCGGTTCGCAGCGGCTGACCCGAGCTATCGGCAAAGCCAAAGCCATGGACCTCATCCTGACCGGGCGCACCATCGACGCCACCGAAGCTGAACGAAGCGGCCTGGTTTCGCGAGTGGTGCCGGCCGACGACTTGCTGACCGAAGCCAAAGCCGTCGCGACCACCATTTCGCAGATGTCGCGTTCAGCGGCACGGATGGCCAAGGAAGCCGTCAACCGGGCTTTCGAATCCACTCTGTCCGAAGGCCTTCTCTACGAACGGCGGTTGTTCCATTCGGCCTTTGCGACCGAGGATCAGTCCGAAGGAATGGCAGCATTCATCGACAAGCGCCCCGCCAATTTCACCCACCGGTAGGACACTTTCGATGAGCGAACCAGGTTCTGCGACGACCGCCGCCGGCGACGGGCCAGCCAAACAAGCAGCCTTCGCCGGGCAGGTCGGCCTCACAGCGGGCCCTGAGACGCACGGTGGCGGCAAACTGGGAACCAAACCCGAGCCCACCCCGACCCCAAGCTCGAAAGCGACCAAAAGTCCTTGGTGGCTACGCCATTACACGTTCACCGGCACCGCGGTTGGCCTGATCTTCATATGGTTTTCGATGACCCCGTCGCTGCTGCCACGCGGCGCGTTGTTCCAGGGACTGGTCAGCGGATGCTCCGGCGCCAGTGGCTACGGGCTGGGCGTCTTCGCCGTCTGGCTGTTCCACTACATGCGCATGAAGGATGACAGCCCACCGCCCCCGCGCTGGGCGTGGAAGGTGCTGATTCCAGTCGGCGTTGTCGGCATGGTCCTGATGGCGATCTGGTTCCACGTCTGGCAAGACGACGTGCGTGACCTGATGGGAGTCGAACACCTGAAGTGGTATGACTACCCGTTCGCCGCAGTCCTTTCGCTAGTGGTGCTGTTCACGCTGGTCGAGATCGGCCAGCTCATCCGCAAGCTCGTCAGTTTTCTGGTCGGGCAGCTCGACCGGATCGCTCCGTTCCGGGTCTCGGCCACCATCGTGGTGGTCCTGCTCGTGGTGCTGACGATCACCCTGCTCAACGGTGTCGTGGTCAAGTTCGCGATGCGCACCATGAACAACACCTTCGCCTCGGTGAACGACGAGATGGGTCCCGATATCGCGGCGCCGAAGACCCCGATGCGGTCAGGCGGGCCGCAATCGCTGGTGTCATGGGACTCGCTGGGGCACCAGGGCCGAATCTTCGTCGACAGTGGTCCCAGAGCCGAACAGCTCACCGCATTCAACGGAGCCCCGGCCATCGAGCCGATCCGGGCTTACGCGGGGCTGAACTCCGCGGACGGCATCACGGCGACCGCAGACTTGGCGGCCCGCGAACTACAGCGCACCGGCGGACTACAACGCGCCGTCGTCGCGGTCGGCACCACCACCGGCACCGGCTGGATCAACGAGGCCGAAGCCGACGCGCTCGAGTACATGTACAACGGCAACACCGCGATCGTGAGCATGCAGTACTCGTTTCTGCCCAGCTGGCTGTCCTTCCTGGTAGACAAGGAAAATGCTCGGCACGCCGGTCAGGCATTGTTCGAAGCCGTCGACAAACTGATCCGGCAGATGCCCGAATTCAAACGCCCCAAGCTCGTCGTGTTCGGCGAGAGTCTGGGATCGTTCGGCGGCGAGGCGCCCTTTATGAGCCTCAACAACGTGCTGGCCCGTACCGACGGCGCCTTGTTCAGCGGGCCGACATTCAACAACACCATCTGGACCGACCTGACCGCGGCACGCGATGCCGGATCGCCGGAGTGGTTGCCCATCTACGACGACGGGAAAAACGTCCGGTTCGTCGCTCGACCAAGTGATCTGATGCGCCCGAATCCAACGTGGGACCACCCGCGGGTGGTGTATTTGCAGCACGCTTCCGACCCGATCGCCTGGTGGACTCCCGACCTGCTGTTCAGCAAACCGGATTGGCTCAAGGAAAAGCGGGGCTACGACGTGCTGCCCCAGACCCGCTGGATCCCGGTGGTGACGTTCCTGCAAGTCTCGGCGGACATGGCCGTCGCCGTGAACGTGCCACCCGGGCATGGCCATCACTACGTCGCCGACGTTGCCGACGGCTGGGCCGCGGTGCTGTCCCCGCCGGGATGGACGCAGGACAAAACCGAGCGGCTACGGCCGCTGCTGCACGCCAACGCCTCCGCCGGCGGCTCGAGCGGTTAACTAGATCCAGCGGCGACCGGTCGTGCCGGAATCTGCCAGCAAACCCGGCTGCGGGCGCCGCGGGTCGAGCGATCTACTGACCAATTCGGCCAACACACCGTCGGCCACCAGCGCGTGGTAGCCACCCACCACGTCGGTGGCACGGTGCAGGCCGAGGTCGAGCAGCGCCGCCGCCGCCAGGCTGGACGTGTAACCCTCCGAGCACACGATCACCCACTCGACGTCGTCGTGGACAGCCTCTGGCAGCCGCGCGTCACTGGTCGGGTCGCAGCGCCATTCCAGCACGTTGCGTTCGATCACCAGCGCCCCCGGCACCTCGCCCTCGCTGGAGCGCTGGACCTGTGGTCGGATGTCGACGAGCACGGCGCCGCGCTGCAGGGCCTCAGGTACCTGGTCGGCACGTAGGCGGCGATACCGGCGCCGGGCGGCGTTCAGCACTCGGTCGATTCGGCTCATCACGGCCCTTCCGGTTGATTGGTCAATTCGGTGCGCTGGCGACGCAACCTGTTGCGGTCAGTGACTTCGTAGTACGACATCGCGGTCAGCGGCGGCGAGTAGGCATGCACGCTGAGGGTCGGCTGTACCGTCCCAGCGGCCTCGGCGGGGCTTGAGACAGGGCGGGGCGCCCACACCACGTCATGCACCCAGCCCAGCGGGAACCCGGCCTGATCGCCAGCATCGAGCCGCCGTCGCCGCAGTCGCCGACCATCCCACCGGAACTCGTTGAGCGACCCGGACAGCACGGTCAGCGCTCCCAGCGAGCCGCCGTGGTCGTGCAATTCGGTGGCGCGACCGGGAACCCAGCTGATCAGCCAGACGTCCAGT
>JBEKNM010000358.1:0-5136 GCA_049522835.1 Mycobacterium sp. | reverse complement strand
CCCGGATCGACCTGACCGCGCTACGGGTCCATTCGGTCGCGGTGCCACCAATGTTCGCCGACCTGGTCAACGCGCCGACCCGTCGCCAGGTCGACGACTCGCTGGCCGCCGCGAAGTCGAAATCGGCTCTGGCGCATCGGCTGCACGGGCTCCCAGAAGCCGAACAGCACGCCGTCCTGTTGGACCTGGTGCGCTCACACATCGCCACCGTGCTAGGCAACACCAGCCCAGAGGCAATCGACCCAGACAAGGCCTTTCAAGAGTTGGGCTTTGACTCGCTGACCGCAGTCGAAATGCGCAACCGGCTCAAAAGCGCTACCGGGCTGGCGCTTTCACCCACACTCATCTTCGACTACCCGACACCCAAAGGCCTGGCCAACTACATCCGCACCGAACTCGCCGGAGTTCCACAAGAAATCAAGCACGCCCCGGCGGTTCGTGCCGCCGGCGACGATCCGATCGCGATCGTCGCGATGTCGTGCCGCTATCCGGGTGGGGTGAATTCCCCCGACGATCTGTGGGACATGCTGACGCAGCGTCGTGAAGTGCTCTCTGAATTCCCAACTGATCGCGGCTGGAACGTGGCCGGCCTGTACAACCCCGATCCCGACGTCCCGGGCGCCTGCTACACCCGCACCGGTGGCTTCGTGGACGGCGTCGCAGACTTTGACCCCGCCTTCTTCGGGGTAGCGCCGAGTGAAGCCCTGGCAATGGATCCCCAGCAACGCATGTTCCTCGAGCTTTCCTGGGAAGCATTGGAAAGAGCGGGAATTGAGCCCGGCACTCTGCGGGGCAGCGCCACCGGGGTGTTCGCCGGAATAATCACACAGGGCTACGGTCTGTCCGCCCCCGATGCGGTGGAGGGCTTCCGGCTGACCGGGCAGTCATCGAGTGTGGCGTCGGGGCGGGTGTCTTATGTGCTCGGGCTGGAAGGCCCGGCGGTGTCGGTGGATACGGCGTGTTCGTCGTCGTTGGTGGCGTTGCATATGGCGGCGCAGTCATTGCGCTCGGGTGAGTGCGACTTGGCGCTGGCCGGCGGCGTCACCGTCAACGCCACACCCGACATCTTCGTCGAGTTCAGCCACATGCGCGGGTTGTCCGCGGATGGCCGGTGCAAGGCGTACGCGGGCGCCGCCGACGGCACCGGATTCTCCGAGGGCGGCGGGATGTTGGTGCTGGAGCGGTTGTCGGATGCGCAGCGGTTGGAACATCCGGTGTTGGCGCTGCTCCGGGGTTCGGCGATCAATCAAGATGGTGCGTCGAATGGGTTGACCGCACCGAATGGTCCGTCGCAGCAGCGGGTGGTGCGCGCGGCGCTAGCTAACGCCGGGTTGTCGGTAACCGATGTGGACGTAGTTGAAGGCCACGGAACGGGCACCACGTTGGGCGATCCCATTGAGGCCCAGGCGCTGTTGGCGACCTACGGCCAGGGCCGCGGTTCGGCGGGAGCCGGAGAACCTTTGTGGTTGGGGTCGATTAAATCGAACATGGGTCACACGCAGGCCGCTGCAGGCGTCGCCGGTGTGATCAAGATGGTATTAGCGATGCGCCACGAGATGTTGCCGGCCACTTTGCATGTCGATGAACCCAGCCCGCATGTGGATTGGTCAGCAGGCTCCGTGTCGTTATTGACCGAGGCACGGCCGTGGCCAGCCGAGGCAGCGCAGGGTCGGGTTCGAAGGGCCGGGGTGTCCTCGTTTGGGATCAGCGGCACCAACTCGCACGTAATTGTGGAGGCTGTGCCCGCAGCGTCCGTCCCGGTGGCGGACGGTCCCAAGCTGCCGGCGGTGCCGTGGGTGGTGTCGGCGAAGTCGGCGTCGGCGCTGGGGTTGCAGGCCGCTCGTCTGGCCGAGCATGTTCGGGCCCACGGTGAGCTTGATGTCGTCGACGTCGGATGGTCACTGGCGGGGCGTTCCACCTTCGAGCATCGGGCCGTCGTCGTTGGTGGTGATCGTGACCGGTTGCTGGCCGGACTCGACAACTTGGCCACGAATGACCTCAATGACGATGCATCGGTGATTCGGGGCACCGCGACGCTTGGCGGCAAGACCGTATTCGTCTTCCCCGGCCAAGGTTCCCAATTGCTCGGCATGGGAATGGGATTGCACGCCGGCTACCCGGTATTCGCCGAAGCATTCAACACCGCAGTCGGTGAGTTGGACCGCCACCTGCTGCGCCCGCTACGCGAAGTGATGTGGGGTCACGACGAAAATCTCTTGAATACCACCGAATTCGCACAACCTGCTTTGTTCGCCGTCGAAGTGGCGTTGTTCCGATTGCTGGAATCCTGGGGTGTGCGTCCCGATTTCGTGATGGGCCACTCGGTCGGTGAGCTCTGCGCCGCTCACGTCGCCGGAGTGCTCTCGCTGGAGAACGCTGCGATCCTGGTGGCAGCCCGGGGCCGGTTCATGCAGGCGTTGCCGGCCGGCGGGGCGATGTTCGCGGTGCAGGCCACCGAAGCGGAAGTACGGCCGCTGCTGGGCGCCGAAGCCGGCATCGCGGCGATCAACGGGCCGGCCTCGGTGGTGATTTCGGGCTCCCAGAATGCTGTGGCCGCGGTGGCCGACCAACTCCGCTCCGACGACCGCCGAGTTCACCGACTGGCCGTCTCGCACGCGTTCCATTCCCCGTTGATGGAACCGATGATCGACGAATTCGGAACGGTCGCTGCCGGGCTCGCTGTCGGGCAGCCGACCATCCCGATTGTGTCGAACCTGACGGGACAGCTGGCGGGAGACGACTTCGGGACGGTGGCCTACTGGAAGCGGCACGTCCGGGAAACAGTGCGGTTCGCTGACAGCGTCCGCTTCGTGCACGCGGCCGGCGGCAGCCGATTCCTCGAAGTCGGGCCCAGCAGTTTGACGGCGTCGATCGAAGAATCGCTGGCCTCTGAGCCCGCACCCGTGATCACGATGTCCGCGCTGCGCAAGGACCGCCCTGAACCGGCAACCCTGACGAATGCGATCGCGCAGGGGTTTGCCGCCGGTATGGACGTGGATTGGCGTGGTGTGCTCCGCCAAGGCAATTTTGTGGAATTGCCGACGTACGCCTTTGAGCGGCGACGGTTTTGGCTCGCCAGCAATGACGTCACGATCGATGCCGCCGGGTTGGGGTTGGCGGCCGGAGAGCACGCGCTGCTGGGTGCTGTGGTGGAGTTGCCGGCCTCGGGCGGCGTAGTGCTGACGGGCCGGCTGTCGCCAAGCGTGCAGAGCTGGTTGAACGATCACTCGGTCGGTGGCGTGGTGCTGTTCCCGGGGGCCGGGTTTGTCGAGTTGGCCATCCGCGCCGGTGACGAGGTGGGCTGCGGAATTGTCGACGAGTTGAATCTGGCGGCGCCGCTGGTGTTACCCACCGGGTCTGACGGGGGCTCGGTGGCGGTCCAGGTAGTGGTCGGTGGCCCGGAAGAATCGGGTGCCCGTGCTGTGTCGGTCTTTTCGCGGGGTGACGCCGTCTCCGGCTGGCAGTTGCACGCGGAGGGCGTACTGACCGCGGGGTCGGTGGCACCGACGGCGGACCTCTCAGTGTGGCCGCCGGTCGGTGCGGTCCCGGTAGACGTCGGCGACGGGTACGAGCGGCTGGCTGAGCGTGGCTATGGGTACGGGCCGGCGTTCCGGGGTTTGACCGCGATGTGGCGGCGCGGCGATGAAGTGTTCGCGGAAGTGACGTTGCCCGCAGATGCCGGGGTCTCGGTGGCCGGGTTCGGGGTCCATCCCGTGCTGCTGGATGCGGCGCTGCACGCGGTGGTGCTGGCATCCGATAGTGCTGAGCTTGCGGAGGGTTCGGTGCTGGTGCCGTTCTCCTGGCAGCAGGTGTCGTTGCATGCCGCGGGCGCGGCCGGGGTGCGAGCACGGATCATGCCGGTAGGCCCTTCGGCAGTGTCGATCGAGCTCGCCGATGGTTTGGGGCTGCCGGTGCTGTCGGTCGCTTCGATGGTGGCCCGGCCGGTGAGCGACCAGCAATTGCTGGCCGCGGTGTCCAACTCGGGTCCAGACCGGCTCTTCGAAGTGATCTGGTCGGCACAGCCGGCAGCCTCTGTGGAACCGGTATCAGTGTGTGCCTTGGGGACAGCGGAGTTGGAGGGCGCCGAGGCTGAGCCCGGGGTTTGCGCAGTGGTCTTTGAGTCGACGCCAGTGGTCGGCGATGTCGTGGCTGAGGTATATGCCGCCACGCGAGCCGTGCTGGCGGTCCTGCAGTCGTGGTTGGCCGGCGACAACGCAGGCATGTTGGTTGTGGCGACCCGGGGCGCGATGGCGCTGCCGGGCGAGGATGTCACTGATTTGGCGGGTGCGGCGGTGTGGGGGCTGGTGCGGTCTGCGCAGACCGAGCATCCCGGCCGGATCCTTCTCGTCGACGCTGATGAGCCACTCGACGGTGAGGCGGTCGCCGCGGCTTTGGCACCCGGGGAGCCGCAGGTGTTGCGGCGCGGTGCAACAGTTCACACCGCGCGGGTGCATGGCAGCCGCGCGGTCAACACGTTGTTGGTGCCTCCCGGTGACGGGCCCTGGCGGCTGGGCATGAGCAGTCGCGGCACCTTTGAGAATCTGCGGTTGGAGCGAGTTCCTGACGCTGATGCGCCGTTGCTGCCCGGGCAGGTTCGGGTCGCATTGTCGGCAATCGCCGCCAACTTCCGCGACGTGATGATCGCGCTGGGTCTGTACCCCGACGAGGATGCGGTCATGGGGATCGAGGCCTCCGGCGTCGTCGAAAGCAGCTCGGCGGATGACCGTTTCGCTGTCGGTGATCGGGTGATGGGCCTGTTTCCCGACGGCACTGGGACGATCGCCACCACCGACCAACGACTGCTGGCCAAGGTGCCGGCGGGTTGGTCGCACACCGCCGCTGCCACCACGTCGGTCGTTTTCGCCACCGCCTACTACGCGCTGGTGGACTTGGCGGGTGCTAAGCCGGGGCAGCGGGTGTTGGTGCACGCCGCCGCCGGTGGGGTTGGCATGGCCGCGGTGCAGTTGGCCCGGCATCTGGGGTTAGAGGTGTTCGCCACCGCCAGCCGCGGTAAGTGGGACGCGTTGCGGGCCATGGGCTTTGACGACGACCACATCGCTGACTCGCGCAGTCTGGAGTTCGAGGACAAATTCCGGGCGGTCACCGGTGGTCGTGGCATGGATGTGGTGTTGGACT
>JBEKNM010000357.1:0-5139 GCA_049522835.1 Mycobacterium sp. | reverse complement strand
CGGCTATGAGTCCCAGGCGCACCAGCAACGGTCTGCCCGTAACTGCCTACCTCGTCCTGGGTGTGCTGGCGGCCACCGACGAACAACTCACCGCCGGCGAGATCAAGATGCGCGCCGAACTGTCCGTCGGCCATTTCTATTGGTCGCCATCGGTCAGCCATGTGCGTCGTGAGCTGAACAGACTGCTGGCGCGCGGGATGGTCAGCGAGATCTGCACTCAATCCGGCAAGCGTGCGATTACGTTGTACGAGACCACGGATTCCGGGCTCGATGCACTTCGCCGTTGGGTGCAACACTTTCCGAGTCAGGATCAGGTCGTCATCAAGCACCCGGTCATCCTGCGAACCTGGCTTTCCCGTGGCGAGGATCCAGAACACGTGGTCGATACGTTGGATCGGCATCTCGAGGCGACCCGGGCCCGGCTGGACGAGGCGCTATGGTCACGGCAACGTTCACGCGAACTCGGCATCGTCGATGATCCGGACCACCGTTACTCGTCCGCCGTGCTCGATTATGCGATCCGCGGGTTGTACGCAGAGATCTCCAACATTCAGCAGCTGCGTGACGAGATCGCCACGGGCACAACACGGGATCCCATCCAACGTGTGCGACGGTCCAAAGGACAGATGCGCCGTCGGGTGCGCCCCACACCTTAGGTCGACGACGAAATCCGGTAGGCGGTACCGCGCTCCTGGCGCACCCAGAGCGTCTCGTTTTCGCCAATGGTTGTTCCCAGCGCGATCAGCTGGCGTTTGAGCACCTTGTGGGTGGCGGTGCTGGGCAGCTCAGAAGCGATGCGGACGTAGCGTGGCCGAGCCTTCGGAGACAGGTCGGCCTGCGCGTCCAGAAACGCTTCGAATTCGTCAGGGTAGAGAACGTGGCCGTCGTTGAGGACCAGGGCGGCCATCACCTGATCGCCGACACGCCCGTCGGGGACGGCGTACACCGCGGCCCGACTAACACAGCTGTGACGCAACAGAATCCGTTCAATCGGCGCCGCCGCCAGATTCTCGCCGTCCACCCGCATCCAATCGGTGGTGCGGCCGGCAAGGTAGATCCAGCCTTCCGGGTCTTTGTAGGCGAGGTCCCCGGACCAGTACATGCCGTGACGCATACGTTCGGCGTTGGCGTCGGGGTCGTTGTAGTAGCCGGTGAAGAAACCTGATCCCGATGTGTTGACCAACTCGCCGATGGCTTGGTCGGCGTTGCTGAGCGCCCCGCCGGTATCGAATTGTGCGACAGCGCATTCGGTTAGGGAGTCACTGTGGTAGACCGCGACGCCATCGACCCCTCTGCCGATCGAGCCCGGTGGCGTGCCGGGTTCGCGTATCACGATGACCGCGTTCTCCGTCGACCCGAAGCCGTCTTCGACCTGGACGCCGAAGCGGCGCGCGAACTTCTCAATGTCCTTGTCGTTGGCCTCGTTCCCAAAGGCCACCCGCAGTGGATTGTCAGCGTCGTCGTCGCGTTCGGCGGTCGCAAGGATGTAGGCCAGCGGCTTGCCGACGTAGTTCATGTAGGTGGCGCCGTACCGGCGGACATCGTCGAGAAAGTTGCTCGCTGAGAACCTCGCCGGCACAATCGCAGCGCCCGAACACACAGCAGGGGCCCAACCCGCGACCACGGCGTTGGAGTGAAACAGCGGCATCGACACGTAGCAGGTGTCTTGCTCGGTCAGCGCGAAGCGTTCGGCGAGGCCAAGGCCGGCGACGGTGGCCATCAGCTGAGAAACCTGCACCGCCTTGGGGTCTCCGCTGGTGCCCGACGTAAAGATCATCATGAACGGGTCGGTCATGTCGACCTGCCGATGCGGGACCAGGGCGCCGGCACCGCCGACCAGCTCAGCCCACTGGGTGGTCGAGGTCTCGAAGACCTGCGTGCCCGCTAGGTCTAGACCTTCCAACAGCGGGCGATGTTCGGCGTCGGTCACGACGATCTGACAATCCGCGCGCCGGATGTCGGCGGCCAGGGCATCGCCGCGGCGCGTGGTGTTCAGACCACACAGCACATAACCGCCCAGCCCGGCCGCCGCCATCTGGGTCAGCATGTCGGGTGTATTTCCCAGCAGACTACCGATATGCATCGGCCGGGATGGATCGGCGGCCTTGAGGAGGGCCGCGGCGCACGCGGCCGACTGTGCCAGGTACTGAGTCCAACTCTGTTGCAGATCGCCGTATTTCACGGCGACGGTGGTATCGGAGCTGCGCCGTTGCAGCAGCGACTGAATCGTCTCGGTCATGAATTCGGTTCCACCTCGTCAAAATTCGCGGATGTCATGATACGCATGCATCAACTTTTCGCCGTTATCGCGCCTCGGCTCGATGCTGATCGATATAACTGCTGAGGACGTCGACGAGAACCTGACGGTCCTTGGCCGTGTCGACGGCCCTCGGCAAGACCAGCTGGGTCGCGATCATTCCGCGCAATGTGGTCAGCATGTGTTCGCCGATGGCCGCGCCCTGCGTCGGGTCCAGATCCTTGTCGATCATCCTGCCTAGCGTGGTGAACGTTTTCGCCAGCTGCCGCAGATGCCCGGCGGCCTCGGCGCCACGGGTGGCCCGGGTCCCTATCAAAATCTCGCTGGCGGCGCGCGCCGTCGGGCTGGACATCGCATGCCAGGCCGCCGTCACCACGGTGTCCACGCGGTCCCGCGTCGTGGTTGCCGGCGTGGCAGGCGGCAAGGATTCCAGGGCGTGCAGGAGTTCGCCGAACCCCCGGTCGACCACCGCCATGAGCACGCCGTCGCGGTCTCCGAAGTGATACTGGATCACCCCCCAGGTGACACCCGCCGCGTCGGCGATGTGCCGGCCGGTGGCGGCCGCAAAACCCTCCTTCAACACGATCTGCACGGTGACGTCGATGGCCAGGGCACGGGTGCGTTCGGCCCGTGCCTGATTGCCGTGGGCGGGTCTGGTCGGCGCCACTCGTCGCGACAAAACCACAGATCACCCCACCTGTTTGAGTATCGGGCGGGCGGCCACGCAGCCTGCCTTGACGCTAAAACATTGCACTTGCTATGTTATATCGCACGCGGCAAGGGCGGGCTGTATCAGGTGGATCAATGCAGGGGAGCGGTCGGATGTCATACGACCAACTGAATCAACACGAGCTTGCCAAACTGGTGCCCGAACTGTTGCTGAGCGGGCACATGATCGACCGCAGCGGCATGGGTCACGTCCTGGCCGCGTTCGGGCAAAAGGGCATGACCCAGGTAGCCATCGAGGAGTGGATGGGTGCCAGTCCCGTCTACACGCGGCGGATGCGGGCGGCCTTCGGGCTCACCGGTGACACCGTCGCGGAGATCTTCAAGATGATGCAGCTCGACGTCGGCGCACCGCCCCAGTTCATGGACTTCCGGTACTCGGTGATCGACGATCACCACGGTGAGTTCTACCTACAGCACTGCGGAGCGCTTCTCGATGTAGAACCGCTCGGTGAAGAGGCAGTCAAGGAGATGTGCCACGACATCGAGGACCCGACCTTCGAAGCGACCGCGATCGCGACCAATCCGCGGGCCCGCTTCATCCCGATACATCGTCCACCCCGGGTGCCTGCCGATCAGCATCCACACTGCGCGTGGAAGGTCAGCATCGAGCCGGAGAACGCGGCGCTGCCGATACCAGAGGAGGCCAACGTCATCGGCGCCACCGAGGCGGCGACGGTGCAGTTGTCCCCGATCGACCCGAACGAGGAGGGGATCTCCGACTACCGCGGACCGCTTACCGATGACCTTCGGTTCCAGCAGTGGTCGCGATCGGCGTTGACCCGGATGGCCGAGGAGGTCGCGCTGCAGCACCACCTGCTGTCGTTGTCGTTCGACCTGTCGATGCGTGGCCGATGCGAGGCCGACCAGGCCACCGATGTGTTGCGCAAACAGTTCACCGGCGTCGCCGGGGTGGCAGCGGCACGACTCCGCCGTTGCCTGAACGTCGGGGAAGGCGCCGACGATCTGGCCCGCGTCATCCGTCTGCACCCGGCGCTGAACCCATTGCAGTACACCGGCATCACCGTGGCGGCGCTCGGCACCGATGGCGTAGCGATCCGGTTACCCGCAGACTCGCCCGCGATGCGTGATCGTGGCTGGATGTCGACGATCGACACCGACCACTATGAGCCGTTGGAGGCGATCGCCGTTGGCGTCGACCCGCACTGGAACAACCTCAGTGCCCACCACGACGGCACCGATCTGGTCGTGGAGATCCGATGGTCCCAGGACGCGGCGAAGCGGCGCGGCGAGGTGGCGATGACCGAGTTCTCCAAGGGCGCCGCGTTCGACTTTGCGGATCGTGGAATCCCGTTGCCGCTGACGCCAATACGTCACTAGCGGCGCACGGCTGCGGCGAGCAATTCCGAGTTCGCGTAGTTCGGCGGCGCCGCAGCCCGAGCGCGCCAAGTGCTTTACCCGCCGACCATCATGAGGCCGCCGTCCACCGCCAGCAGTTGCCCGGTAATGAAGGCCGAACCCTCGCCGGCCAAGAAGACCAGCATCGGCCCGACATCCCGTGCGGGATCCCCGAGCGCCCCGCCCAGCGGGATCATCGTCTTGAGCTGCTGGTCGATGAGGGCGCCGGCCTCTGGCCCGAGGAAATCCCGCAACCGGTCGGCACCGGCCGTCTGCACCGCCGGCGCCAAAGCGTTGACGGTGACATTGTCGGAAGCCCAGGCTCGCGCGGCGGATCGCGTCCACGCTTGAACCGCGCCCTTGGTCGCAGCGTATATAGCTGATATGGGGCTGCCCACAACGGCCTCAGAAGATCCGAAATTGATGATCCTGCCGCCGCCGCCCTTCATCACGGTGTAGGCGGCCTGATTGGTGAGGATGGTTGCCTTCACATTGGTGTCCAGCAGGAATGAGATCTCGTCGGCGCTGACGTATCCCGGTATCCCGGGCTGCCACAGCCCTGCGGCGTTGACTAAGACGTCGAGCCCGCCAAGGTGCTCGGCTGCTTGTTGCACTGTCGCCGAGACAGCGTCGGCGTCGCGTACATCGCACTGCAGCCAGGTGGCCGCGGTTGGCAGGAGATCATCCGGCGGTGGAGTTTGGTGGAAGGTGGCGACGACCTCGGCCCCCGCCTCGGTGAGGACTGCGACGGCGGCCGCGCCGATGCCGGTAGCTGCGCCGGTAACCAAGATCCGTCG
>JBEKNM010000356.1:0-5145 GCA_049522835.1 Mycobacterium sp. | reverse complement strand
AGGGGTACGGGTGAGCTGGTCAGTTGACGACAATCTTGACGACAACCGTGACGACAACTACTCCCTTAACTACGGCAACTACAGCCCGAAATCCCTGTTATCGTGCCTGGTCACGGCTCCTGCCCGCTCCTGGCAGTGTGGGGGTCACGGGTCGAGTCCCGTTAGCTCCACCATAAAACAGCAGGTCTGGCTAGCGGCTGCGCAAAGGAAACTCCGACCGGCACACGATCGCCGATATCGCGATGTATGCGCCCGTCGGTCGACCTACGCCTTGTCGCGGGATCGCAGCTCTCGCCTGAGCTCGATTACCTGTTTCTCAAGGTCGATCACAGCCTTGGAGCACATGGCTGTCAGTCCAATGAGTTTCACGACTACCGCCCATATCCGGCTGTGGCCGGTAAAGGATTCGTCGAACTCGGCGAACCGCTCGAGGAGTTCCCTTCCGATAACGGATTCGGGATCGAGCTGTATCCGCCGCATTTTGCTGAACGCCGAGAAGTCGGCTGTTTCTTCGGGATGGGGCTCCATCTATCGAGCGTAGGCCGCCGGCCGCGGCGGGTGGGCATCCGCTTGTGATCGGATGGCGGCAACAGGATGACCCGCTTGCTTTGTGGCTCGCGCTGAAAGGTGTCAGTGTGGCTGTCGGTCGTTGCGGAGATGAACTGCAGACGCGGGCAACTCCAGTCAACCGCGCTGGCTTCATTCCGGAAGATTTCTGGCTTGATTCAGGTAAGGCAGCCGACGTGACTCAGGCGGCTGCCCTCGGGCGCAGTTAGCCGCCAACCATGCACAGGCACGGCCATAGCTCGATGGCCACCGACACTGATAACAGTGCGACAGCCACCGCCTGCGCGATGAGGCTCCGCTTGATCCATTTGGCCTTGGTGTCATTGCCTTTGCGCAGGCTTATGGCCGTATTGATCTGGCGCGCAACCCAAGTGCGGCGCGCCTCGTCCTCCGTCATCTCCCGCCACTCGTGAGTAGTGAGACCTTGCATCATGTCGTCAGCGGCCAGCAGGTACGGAGAACCCCACCCTGCGATGTAGATCGCCATCACAGCTGAGATCACAAAAGCAATAAGCGCCAAGATCAAAAACATTACCGCCGACGGGGTTTCAAACTTCGCGTCCCTGCCGGAAACTACGACGGTGAGACCGAAGATCAGGGTGAGAAGTGATCCGCTGGTGGTGAGGATGTGGGCCCTTGGATCACTATCTGCCTAGCCAGCATCCGCAGGATATCGGTCGCGTCCGTGAACTATCCCAGACGCTTTCAATTCGTCCAGGCTTGCATTCGTCATACCGATCGAGGCCAGGATTTCCGCGGTGTGTTCACCCAGCATCGGCGGCGGACGACGGTACCCGATCCCTGTCCGCGAGAACTTGATAGGGTTCGCAATCTGCGGTACGGACATGCCCATCCCATGCTCCATCGAAAAAACCATGCCGCGACTGACGACATGGGGGTCTGCGAGGGCTTGTGCAACAGTGTTGATCGGCCCCGCCGGCACCCCTGCTTCTTCAAGCGCCACCAGCCACTCATCCCGGCCTTTTGTACAAAGGCGTTGTTCGATCTGCTCTACCAAGCTATCCCGATTTGCAAGTCTGGCGCTATTTGTTGCAAACCGGGAGTCGACACCAAGGTATGGCATTGAAAGAACCGTGCATAGCGCCCGGAACTGACGGTCATTGCCGACAGCCACGATCAGATGGCCATCACTCGCAGAAAATGACTGATAGGGACACAGATTCGGGTGAGCGTTGCCCCAACGTTTTGCAGGTGTTCCAGACACGAGGTAGTTCAGCCCGTGATTGGCCAACCATCCGACCTGCGTATCGAGCAGGCTCATGTCGATATGTTGTCCTTCGCTGCTGCCTTGGCGCTCATGCAGGGCGCCAAGGATAGCAACAGTTGCATACATGCCCGTCATTATGTCCGCAATGGGTACGCCACATTTCTGGGGACCGCCACCGGGCCTGCCATCGCTCTCTCCCGTTATGCTCATCAGACCGCCCATCGCCTGAATCACAAAATCGTATCCCGCCCGCTCACGATATGGGCCCGTCTGTCCAAAACCCGTAATTGAGCAGTAAATCAGCCGCGAATTCAGGTTCCTGAGCGTTTCGTAATCTAGTCCGTATCGCCGCAGATCGCCGTATTTCAGGTTTTCGACGACAACATCAGCAGATTTCGCCAGCGTACGAATGATCTCTTGCCCCTCAGGGGTACTGAAGTCAACCGCCACGGAACGCTTTCCACGGTTTGCTGCCAGAAAATAAGCAGACTCCGTGCTAGGCGTTCCGTCCACACCGGTCGCAAAAGGAGGTCCCCACGCTCGCGTGTCGTCGCCAGTGCCTGGCCGCTCGACCTTTACAACATCTGCACCAAGATCCGCGAGCAACTGCGTGCACCACGGGCCCGCCAAAATGCGGCTCAAATCGAGCACCTTAACGCCCGAAAGAACACCAGCCATCACATCTCCTTCTGCGTTAGAGTGCGTTACGACGGGTCGAAAAGCACCCCTGGATTCAGGATGCAATGCGGATCGAATGCTTTCTTCGTGGCCTTCAGGGATGTGCAAAAGAGCTCGGGGCGCTCCCTGTCATACCATTGACGATGGTCTCGACCCAAGGCGTGGTGGTGTGTGACCGTGCCGCCGGCGTCAACCATTGATTGTTCGGCAATCGCCTTGATTGCCATGTACTGCTCAGGAATCCGGGCCTTATCGCCGTAGGCAAACCATGTGAAGTAGGGTGCCGGGCCGTCCGGATAGATATGGGTGAAGCGGCACGTCACCGAACCGGGCCTGCCCGTCACCTCACGGATGGCGCGATGGGTTTCCGCCTTCACGTGTTCGCGTAGCTGCGCGAAGCGGTCCCAGGTGATGGCAGTCTCCATTGTTTCCCGCATGACACCTCTCGCAATCGCGTGCTCCCGCAACGCGGGACCGCGGAGGAATTTATCTCTCCAGCTTTTGGCACCCGAGTCTGTCGTCGCAGCGTCACCCTGCAGCTTGTCCTCATCCCATCTGCCACCGAAGTCACCGCAGATTTCCAGCGCGCGGTTCATCCATGCATCAACCGGATGGTCTGCCGATTCAAAGCCCAGTACCAGCAGGTCGTAACTTCCGTCGCTTGAACCCGTATATGCGGCTTCCTCGCGCTCGACCAGCCGTGCATTGGCCGGATTCAGCCCGGACTGCGATATGACCCGTACCGCCTCAACCGCGTCGTCATAGTCTGCGAAACGCACACTGGTCATCTTTCGGTAGGTCGGGCGTCGATGGAGCTTGACCCATGCCTCCGTGATGATGCCGAGTGCCCCCTCCGATCCGAGAAACAACCTGTCCGGATTCGGCCCCGCTCCCGATACCGGGAAACGCCTGGATTCGATGTTGCCTGCGGGCGTTACGACCTTCAGGCTTTCGATATGGTCATCGATCTGCGTGTAGGCGGTAGCGAAATGACCCGCCGCACGCGTCGCGATCCATCCGCCGAGCGAGGAAAACTCCCACGCCTGAAGAAAGAAACGCAGGGTGAGACCCGTCGGCTTGAGTTGCTGCTCAAGGTGGGGGCCGAGCACACCTGCCTGAATCCGCGCGGCCTGCGATTTCAGATCAACCTCCAGCACCCGATCGAAATGCTTCATGTCAATCGACACCGTTCCCCGATACCGGTCATGCGTCGGCGGGTTAACGCCGCCGACTACGCTGGTTCCGCCGCCATACGGGATCGCCGCGAGGCTCACGTCTTCACACCACCGGTACAGACTGACGATGTCATCTTCCGTTCGGGGATAGGCAACGACATCCGGCGGGTTATTGAATTCTCCGCGGATCGCCCGTGCGACATCCATCGTTGATGCCCCGTACGTGTGATACAGCCGATCATGCTGCCCTGTTGAACAGATTGACCTGAGCGACTCAGGTGCAGATACACGCGGCACGCGCAACTTGATCGAATCTTCGGTCGGAAACGGCACCGGCTCAAAATCTGTTACTCCAAGCAACCGCGTCCAGGCTTTCTCGAATTCCGCGATCTCTTCCCGAGATACCTCGTCCCCTTCGTAGCCCCAGCCGTAAAACTTGCGTCGCCGTTCTTGCATGCTTGTCTCCATAAGACGTTGGATGGATCTGGATGGTGGCTTGGCCGAGGTAGCCCGACCCGCCGGTGTCAAAGCCTTCATCGTGGTCTCCCTGGGTCCGGTGGTCTCGACTTCGAGCCTGCCATCGCCAAAACTGCAGGTCCAAGACCTGTTACGTCGCGTGCAATACCCTGGAGGTATGAGTCGCGGTGGGAGGCCCAATGGATCTTGACCTGCGCAAGGTGCGCTACTTCGTCGTGGTCGCCGAAGAGTTGAACTTCGGCCGCGCGGCCGAGCGCCTCCATATCGCCCAGCCCGTGCTGTCTCGGCAGATCCGTGCACTGGAAAAGGAGCTAGGCGCCCAGCTGTTCGTCCGCGACAGCAGCAGCACCCAGCTGACCCGGGCGGGCACCCAGCTGTTGGCCGATGCGTCGCTGCTGCTGGCCGGGGCCGACGCCGCCCGGCGCCGGGTCGCCCAGGCCGCCCGGGCGACGTCGACGTTCACCGTCGGGTTCATGCCCGGTCTGACGGTGACCGAGCCGATGCTCGCGCTCAGCGCCGCCCATCCCGACCTGACTGTCGAGGTGTTGCGGACCACGTACACCAACCAGGTCACCGTGTTGCACGACGGCCGCGCCGACATCGGATATATCCGGATGCCGGCCGATCTGACCGGGCTGCAGACATCGGCGTTGTTCAGCGAGCCGCGCGTGGCTGTGGTGCCTGCCGCTCACCGACTCGCCGGCAAGGAAGCAGTGAGCATTCACGACCTCGCCGACGAGCACCTGCTCCAGGACACCGATGTGGTGCCCGAATGGCGTTCCGTGGCAAAAGAAATGCACGATCGGCAGCGGCCCGCGACGATAGCCCAGGCGCGCAGCGTCGAGGAGAAACTCGAACATGTCGCGGCGGGACGCGGTTTCAGTGTGCTGCCCGAATCAGCTGCCACCTACTACCAACGCTCCGACGTCGCCTGGACGCCGATCACCGACATCCCGCCGAGCGAAGTGCGGCTAGCCTGGGTGGCGACACGTCGCACCCCGCTGATCGCAGAATTCGTGG
>JBEKNM010000355.1:0-5160 GCA_049522835.1 Mycobacterium sp. | reverse complement strand
ATTTGACCTCCAAAGCGCCTGCGCTGTAGCCGGTTTCGATGACTCGGACGACTACGTGATCCTGGATCGCCTCGATGCCCTGGTGTGCAGGTCGCTGCTCGTTGCCGATCGGTGCTCGGGACGGATCCGCTATTCGATGCTGGAGACCATCCGTCAGTTCGCCGAGGAGCAACCCGCCGCCAGCGGCGCGAGCCAGCGGCATGCGGATGGTGGGTGTTGCCCGCGTCGTGGAAGTTGCGGATCGCCCGGGACTTGTCCCACAAAGCGAGAATGTCGGCTTCGCGCCCGGCGAAGTGGCGGGCATGCGCGGTACGCGCCTCGGTGGCCGCCACATGCCGCGGGACATTGAGGTCGTGACCCGCCCGGTCCGCCAGATCACCATGAAGACGGGTCGGCCGTGTTAGGAGTTTCGAAGCGAGTATGAGCGCGCGGTGCCACATTTCGATCATTTGGAGGCAGTCGGCGTGGCTCTGAGCGGCAGCGGTTGGGACGCGATCAGGCGACTTTCGGAGGGCGACCGCCCGGACTACGACCAGCCCGACACCGCCGGCGGCACCGCCGCACAGCATGCAACTGCCGCAGCGGGCTACCTCGCCTACAGCGGCCCGTACGCCGTGGACGAGGAGGCCACCGGCATCGTTCACCACTAAGTAGTCGTTCGCGGCTACCCGACTGGTTGGGAACCGTGCAGTTACGGCACAGCTCCCGCGAGGCGGACCGGCTCACGCTGATAGCCGATGCAGCGTTGGACGGTCGCACGATCCGATCGACCCTCGTATGGGCCCGGGCACCCGAACGCAACCTGTGATTGGACGCCTATTTGGCTACTGGCGGCGGGGCGGCGAAGAAGGCGTTCATACCGTCGACGTCGCACAGGTAAGGCCAGCCGCTGCTTGATGTCCTCGGCTGTCATGGTGGTCTGCCCTTCCCGATGACGTGGAACCTATCAGGGTGAACAAGGTAGGCCCGCTACTGCGGGGATCGCCATCCACGGTGCCTGGTTGCCCCACTGGGTGAGCAACCCGCCTGGGTCCGCGATAAAGAGGGACGGGTCGATCGTGGGGCTGACCCAAACCGGGGCAGCCCCCCATTCGTCGATGTCGGGAACGGTGATCAGGTTGCGGTCGTAGTATTCAGCGGCCCGCAACACCAATCGCGTTAGGAGAGTTCGCATGTTGTTTTCCTTTTCTTCGTGCATCGCGACAGCTGTCATTTGTCGGCGGGCATTCCTGAAGAAAAGCGACCCGCGGCGGTCTCAGCGATAACGTGCGCTACTAGGTACACGGATAAAGTCGGCCAGGCGTTCATGTGCAGGAAGGTTGATCGCCTGACACGTGGCTAAAGAAAAGTAGGCGATGCCGTACTCGTCGTGGGGGTGTCGTCGAGTTCCCAACGGAGACAGTGGAATTTCGGCATACTCGGTCGAGCCATTCGCTAGACCAGACCTGCGTAGAACACGACGGCGTTGGTTCAGACCTACTGGTTCAGACGTAGCCCAGTGCCGCGTTCTCGGCGCGAATCCTGACGTTGAGCACCAGAGCATTGGCAATGCTGAACACGATCGCGGTCAGCCAAGCTGAATGAACCAGCGGGAGCGCCGCGACCTCCAGCGCGACCGCGGTGTAGTTGGGGTGGTGCAACCAGCGGTACGGCCCGCGTCGAACAAGCGGCGCACCCGGGATCACGATGAGCCGTGGATTCCAGTGTTTGCCGAGCACGGCGACGCACGACCAGCGGACAACCGTGCTGAGCACCACGAGGACAATCATCGGCCATCCCAGCCAGGGCACGAACGGGCGGTTCTGGGACCAGACTTCGACGATGCACGAAACCAGCAGCAGCGTATGCACACTGACCATCGCCGGGTAGTGATCGCGGCCGAATTCTTTGCCCCCGTGAGCGATTGACCACGCGGCGTTTCGCCGGGCGACCGCGAGCTCGACCAGGCGTTCAGCGCCGACGGCGAGGATGAACAGGTAGTAGTACGTGGTCATGCTTGTGCCTACGAGCTGCACCCCGCCGAAGGTTCACCGAATCATGGCCAAGGTGAACTAAGACACAGTCCGGGATACGGTTGCCAGAACTCACCATCCGAGGCCGGCCGCACAACAAACTAGCAGCTCAGTCCCGGTCAGGCGTACGGGGCCTCCCCGTTGCCGAACGACCAATTCTCCTTCGCCACCTCGGTGAGCACAATCATCACATCCTGGGGCCGAACCTTGGCTTCGGCCTCGAGCCGCTCGACGAGGGTGGCGTAGAACTGTCGCTTCAATTCCACAGTGCGCCCGGCGTTCAGGGTGATATCGATGATGAAAGCGTCGGCGGACCGGTCGATATCGAGGTATGCGAGATCTATGCGCAGCGCGTCGTCATCGTGGGCGGTGATGATCTGAAACTTGTCGCCATCGGGGACATTGAGCACTTCGGCCATGGCCTGGTAAACGATGTCCCCGATCAGACTGCGCCGCTCAGGTTCGATGGTGTGTGGAAGGTCAATTCTCACCAGAGGCATTGTGGGAGCTTACAAAAGTTGCTGATGCGTAGATGCCTGCCGGCATGAAAGTCAATATGCCCACGGCCCGATTCCGCCGACCTTGTCGATACGGATGCGGGTCAGGAACCCCGGAGGTGCGCCGTCCGGCGGGAACTTCGTGTCCGGGTCGCCCAGAATCGGATTGAGTTCCTTCAGAAGCTCGGGGGCGCCGCCCTCGACGATCCGTGCGGTTCCGTAGATGGAGAGGTAGGGCCGATTCCCCAGGCCCAACTTTTCGAGCGACACGATCGTGAGCGCGACGCGGGGATCGTTGCGAACGTTGCGCACCTTCTTGTGTTCAGAAAGGTGCGCGGAGACGAGTTCGTCTCCGTCCGGCGTCGACTGCAGCGCGACCCAGACCACGCTTACCTGGGGGCTGCCGTCGGGATTCAGGGTGACAAGGGTGGCATCGGCACCCTTGCCGATGAGGTCGCGCGCGGCGTCATTGAGTTCCATGGCTTGTTCTACCACTGCGCATCAAGATTCATTCCCGCGGCAGATTTCGAAGTCGAGCGGTTACGGTCGGCATCGTGACTATGGTGCTAGTCGATGGCGCGTCGCCGCCCTGGGGTCCGGTGAATCGGGTGAGGAGTCGCCACGGTGGAGATGTGGGAACTGGCCGCGCGTGAGCAGATCCGGGATACGCTCGCGCGGTACAACTGGTCGGGTGACGCCGGTCGGCTCGACGGCCTCGCGGAGACATTCTGCACAGACGGTGTCCTCGAGATTCGCGGCTTCGCGCCGCTGCGCGGGCGATCTGAGATCGTGGCGTTCCTCGGCGGGGTCACCGGAGATATCGCTGACAAACTTGACGTCAATCCTGTCGTCCGTCACAACCTCGCCAACGTCCTGTTCACCGGCCTGACTAGAGAGCAGGCGAACGTCTCGTCTTACTTCACCGTGCTCACTCATATCGGGCTCGACCATTTCGGCCGCTATCGCGACACCTTGGTGCCCGAGGGCGATACCTGGCTGATCAAGCATCGCAAAGTGTCGACCGACTGGGCAGCCCCAAACTCGACCATGGCTCGGCAGCCATCCGACAGCTAGCGCGAAGGCATTTCTCAGCGCGATCTTGTTTAGTGATGTTCACGCAACGGGCACAGCTACAAAGGGGGGTCACAACAGTGGTGACGGCTGCCCCGCATCTTGGTCGGCCCGCGAGGGCGGGGGCCAATCGATTCAGGAGACCGGCGGTCGTGGCGGCACGAAATGAGACGGACGGGCATGCAGCGACTCAGCGGGCTAGATGCGTTCTTTTTGTACATCGAATCACCCAAGCAACCGTTGAACGTGTGCTGCGTCCTAGAGCTGGATACCGCGACGATGCCGGGCGGCTACACATTCGACCGGTTCCGGGAGGCATTGGGCCTGCGCGTGGGCGCCGTGCCCGAATTTCGCTTCAAGCTGGCCGATAACCAGCTGAATTTCGACCATCCGGTCTGGATCGACGACGAGGGCTTCGACATCGACCGTCATCTCCACCGCGCCGGCCTGCCGTCGCCGGGAGGACACCGGGAACTGGCGGAGATCTGCGGGCATATCGCGGCGTTGCCGCTCGATCGCGATCACCCACTGTGGGACATGTGGGTGATCGAGGGCTTGCACGGCGACGACGGGGTAGCCGTCGTGCTCAAGGCCCACCATGCACTTGTCGACGGAGTGGCCGGGGCCAACCTGCTGGCGCAGTTGAGCAGCACCATCCCGGACGCCCCGCCGCCAAAACCGGCCGCTAGCGCCGGCGGGGCTGATCCCCTGCAGATCGCGGCATCAGGCCTGATCGGGGCCGCGCTGTGGCCATGGCGCCTCGCGAACATCCTGCCCGCAACCGTGGCGACGGTGGCGAAAACGATTCTGCGCGCCCGCCGCGGTGGACACACGATGGCCGCCCCATTCGCGGCACCACCGACGGCATTCAACGGCTCCTTTACTCGGCGCCGCAACGTCGCCTTCAGTGAAGTCGATCTCAAGGACGTCAAAACAGTCAAAAAGAGGTTCGGGGTAACCGTCAACGACGTGGTGACGGCCCTGTGTTCTGGTGCGTTGCGGCAGTTTCTGCTGGACCGCGGGGAACTACCAGACAGTCCGCTGGTAGCCAGCGTGCCGGTTTCGGTGCATCACAAGTCCGACCGGCCCGGTCGGAACCAGACGACCTTGATGTTGTGCCGGCTGGAAACCCACGTCGACGATCCGGCCGAACGATTGAACAGCATCGCCGCCCGAAACACCGCTGCCAAAGATCACGCCGCGTCGATGGGTCCCAGCCTGCTGCAAGACTGGGCCCAGTTGGCGGGCCAGACCGTGTTCGGCGCTGCGATGAAGCTGCTCCCCCGCGTCCCCATGCCTGAGAATCCGGCGCACAACGTGGTGCTGTCCAACGTGGCCGGCCCACAAGAACAGCTCTATTTCCTGGGTTGCAAAGTCGACGGGATGTACCCGCTCGGCCCGACTATCGCGGGCGCGGGACTCAACATCACCGTTATGTCGTTCAATGGCCGACTCGGCGTCGGCGTCATCTCCTGCCCGGACCTGGTAGATGACCTGTGGGGCATCGCTGACGCGTTCCCCGCCGCACTTAAAGAGCTGCTGGAGTGTGGCGCGCCCCGACGACCCGATGACGACCGGCA
>JBEKNM010000354.1:0-5163 GCA_049522835.1 Mycobacterium sp. | reverse complement strand
CCGGCGGTGGCGATGGATACATCACTTCCCAGAAGCGCAGTGCCCGCGCGTGCGGATCGACAGACATCAGCGCGTGCATAAGCGTTGTGCCCGAACGTGGTTCGCCGGTGACGAACATCGGCGCCGCGACCACTTCGTCAGCGATCGGGTATCGATTGCGGTCCTCGATGAACTCTAGACGCGACGTCAGCAACCACTGGCACACCTGCGCCGCTTGGAATCTACCGCCGGCGTCCATACCGAGGCTGTTCAGGTGGTCGACGGCGATTGCGAACCGCTCCGGCAACGTGGGGTCGCCGTAGTCGTGCAATCCGGTTGCCGCCTGCGCGCCGTCCAACATTTCGGCGGCGTCCAAATGCGCGGTCACCGTAGATCACCGCAAAGCTGCATCAGTTCGTCCTCGGCCGCGCGAACGTTCGCCGCCGAAGACGCCGCGTATTTCAGGCCGGCCATGGCGCCATAGTCGAGGATCTTGGGCACCCGCAAACCCGCATCCACAAAAGTCTTGATGATCTTCGCGACCTCCTTCGGCGTCCCATGCGGCACGACGGCGAGGATCATCTCAGGTCGTACGTTGTGCAGGAACGCAATGATTCTCTCGCGGGTAAGTACCGCTGGGTCGATGTCCTGAAAGCCACGCCAACCGTCGCCCATCGGGTGCTCGAACCCGAAGCCGCGCAATGTCTTTGCCGAGACCTGCAGCAGAAACGCCTTGACCAGAGGTGCCTGCAGGATGTCGGCAAGCGCGTTCTCGTCCTCGCCGATCAGACACACCTGAATGAAAGACGGCGTGATCGCCATTGGATCGCGGCCGCCGCGCTCCGCGGACGCACGCACCGCGGAGAGCATCTCGGCGTAATGCTCAGGAGTCCAGGCGCCTGCCGGCCACCACCCATCAGCATGACGGCCGGCGATATCGAGCATTCGCGGGCCACTGGCGCCGATCCAGATCTGCGGTAACCGACCGTCATATGGTTCGGTGTCCAGGCGGGCGTGCCGCAGTGTGTAGAACTGTCCGTCGAAGTCGACTGGACCGTCGCTTTCCCAGAGCAGCCGGATCACCGTCAACGCTTCTTCGAAGCGGCTGACCGACCGCGAGAAGTCGAAGCCGTACGGCATGGTGTTCTCGCTCTCGCCGCTGCCGAGGCCGAGGATGAAACGTCCTTTGGCAAGATGACCGATGGTCAGCGCGGTCTGGGCCAGCAGGGCGGGGTGGCGGCGCACGGTGTCGACGACGGCGCTGACCAGCGGAACGTTCTCGGTCAGCACCGCGGCCGCGGCCGCGACTGCCAGCCCGTCGAGGTGGCGGTGCGGCGATGGGGAGGCGTCGGCCAGATCGGTGAACTCGGGAGTCCAGATCGAGTCTGGCCAGAAACTGACCATGTGATCGGGCAGCCAGATCGAGTGGTACCGGCCGCTGTCCAGTTCTTTGAGCCGAGATAGGTCAAGGGGAAGGGTCGTTCGTAGGAACGCAGCGGGCTGCAGTTCGGTTGATGGCATGTGTGCTCCCGCGCTTGTGCTTTGCGAGTAATGCTAAGCAACTGCACAGCGTGGTGAGCAACCCGGTGGTGCACACCACACACTCGGTGAAGAATTAAACGACTAGCCCTCGCTGATGAACTCTTCGAGCTGAGTACGGGCCACATCGTCGGCCAGCTGCTTGGGCGGGCTCTTCATCAGATAGGCCGACGCCGCGACCACCGGTCCGCCGATCCCGCGGTCTTTGGCGACCTTGGCCGCCCGCACCGCGTCGATGATGACGCCTGCCGAGTTCGGCGAGTCCCACACCTCGAGCTTGTACTCCAGGTTCAACGGCACATCGCCGAAGGCACGGCCTTCCAGCCGCACGTAGGCCCACTTGCGGTCATCGAGCCAGCCGACGTGGTCGGACGGACCGATGTGGACGTCTTTGGTCTTGAACTCGCGCTGCAGGTTGGATGTGACGGCCTGGGTCTTGGAGATCTTCTTGGATTCCAGTCGCTCGCGCTCGAGCATGTTGAGGAAGTCCATGTTGCCGCCCACGTTGAGCTGCATGGTGCGGTCCAGCTGCACGCCGCGGTCCTCGAACAGCTTGGCCATCACCCGGTGCGTGATCGTCGCACCGACCTGGCTCTTGATGTCGTCACCGACGATCGGCACGCCGGCGTCGGCGAACTTCTTGGCCCACACCGGGTCGGAGGCGATGAATACCGGCAGCGCGTTCACGAACGCCACGCCGGCGTCGATGGCGCACTGAGCGTAGAACTTGTCGGCCTCTTCCGACCCCACCGGCAGGTAGGAGACCAGCACGTCGACCTTGGCGTCTTTGAGCACCTGGACCACGTCGACCGGCTCGGCATCCGACAGCTCGATGGTGTCGGCGTAGTACTTGCCGATGCCATCGAGGGTGGGGCCACGCTGCACCACCACATTGGTGGGCGCCACGTCGGCGATCTTGATCGTGTTGTTCTCCGAGGCGAAGATCGCGTCCGACAGATCGAAGCCGACCTTCTTGGCGTCCACGTCGAACGCCGCCACGAACTTGACATCGCGGACGTGATACGGGCCGAACCTCACGTGCATCAGGCCGGGCACCGATGCCGTCTCGTCGGCGTTGTGGTAGTACTCGACGCCCTGCACCAGCGAGGACGCGCAGTTGCCGACGCCGATGATGGCGACTCGTACATCGGTCTGCGCCTCCGGCGCCCCAAATGGCCTGTGCTCACTCATAGGGCGTTCTCCTAACGTCATAACTTCTGTCTGTGTGCGTGGGTGTTCGTTTGGTGCTGGGTTGGTGCCGGGGTTCACATTTGCTCGACGCGGCCTGGTGCCGCCCGTTCGGCGGCGATGAGCTCGTTGAGCCACTTGACTTCGCGCTCGCTGGACTCGAGTCCGAGTTGATGCAGTTGGCGCGTGTAGCGGTCGAACGAGTTGCTGGCCCGCGCCAGCGCTTCGCGCAGACCTTCACGGCGTTCCTCGACCTGACGGCGGCGGCCTTCCAGAATGCGCATCCGCGCCTCGGCCGGAGTGCGGTTGAAGAACGCAAGGTGTACCCCGAAGCCGTCGTCGGTGTAGTTATGCGGGCCGGTGTCGGCCACCAGCTCGCCGAAGCGCACGCGGCCCGCGTCGGTCAGTTGATAGACCCGCCGGGCACGCCGTACCGGGGTGCCCGCGGGGGCAGCATTCTCGGCAATCAATCCCTCGGACTGCATGCGCCGTAGCGCCGGGTAGAGCGAACCATAGGAAAGTGCCCGGAACGCGCCGAGTAGGCCGGTCAGGCGTTTGCGCAACTCATAACCATGCATAGGCGATTCGATAAGGAGACCAAGGATGGCGAGCTCCAGCATCGATTCACCCCCTTCGCCTGGCTAGTTACGACGGTTCGACGCGTCGTGCCATTGTATCGGTTCGATATATTAGCCACAACACAACCTGGTGTTGGTGCGCCATTAGTCGCAGTGAAACGGCCAGGGACAGGGCGCTAAGAGGGCAGATTTACCCGTTTGATGGTGCCGTCACCTGCGAAGACGATGGAGCCACCGCCGTAGTCGCTGGAGACATACACCGCCAGCGACAATGCCCCGGGCGTGGTGGGGTCGGTGGCCGGCTCGATGATCAGGTACGTGCTTTTGACATCGGTCTGCTTCATGTGAAGGGTTTCCGGGGCACCGCGCAGGATGCCCACGGCCGCCGTTGGGTCGAACTTGCTCATGTCAACCGGGACCGCTCCGTCGGCAGCGCCTTTGGCCGAGTTGGTCGGATCGTCCCATCCGCCGCGATAGTCGTAGGTCAGCACCCGACGCTCATCGTTGGGATCCGGGCGGTCGAGCACGGCGTAAGTGGGGTAGATCACCAGCCGGTAGCCGTCGGCGTTCCCGAATCTTTTGCGGGTCTGGTCGATCAGGCCGGTAAGCCCGCCAAGCGATAGCAGTTGCGTGGGCGGGGTCAATACGACGGCCGCAACCCCGTCGGGCTTGGCTCCGGGATCGGTGGTGAAGTCCAGCGGCGAGCTGGTATTGCCGTAGATGCCCCAACCGATGCCGAGGCCCAGTAGGACCGACACGCCGAAGGCGGCGGCCAAGATGCCCCAGCCGCCGAACTTCAGTGGCGATTTGGCGGTGGGCGGTGGAACCGGGTTGCTGTCGGTCTGCAGATCGGCCAGCAGAACCTGCAGGTCGCCCAGCGTCACGGCGTTGCTTGCGGTGCTGACTCGTTCCCGGTGCTCCTCGTTGGAGAGCTCGCCGTCGCCGAGCGCGTTGTCGAGAAGCTTGCAGGTTTCTTGCCGGTCGATGTCTCTTGCCCGGGTCGCACTTGTCGCCCCGCCGGTAACAGGTGCACCCAGCCATTTCGCCACCGGATGATCGTAGGAGTCCAGGGCCGAATGTGGTTACCGAATGCCACGGCCGAGGCATGTCGACAGAGTCGGTTGCGTACCGGTGCAGCGGTCGGCCACGTACTCTGGTCACCGTGCGACTGCAGCGACAGGTAGTGGACTATGCGCTTAGGCGGCGCTCACTGCTGGCAGAGGTGTACTCGGGCCGCACCGGGGTCTCCGAGGTCTGTGACGCGAACCCTTATTTGCTGCGTGCCGCGAAGTTTCACGGGAAACCGAGCCAGGTGATGTGCCCGATCTGCCGAAAGGAACAGCTCACGCTGGTGTCGTGGGTGTTCGGCGAGCACCTGGGTGCGGTATCTGGCTCGGCGCGCACCGCCGAAGAATTGGTCTTGTTGGCAACCCGCTTCGATGAGTTCGCTGTCCACGTGGTGGAGGTGTGCCGAACCTGCAGCTGGAATCACTTAGTCAAGTCGTATGTGCTCGGCGCGGCCCGCCCGCCGAAAGGCACCCGTCGTACGCGGACGGCGCGCAACGGCGCCCGAACGGCCATTGAATAACAAGGGGCATAACGAAGGGCGTCGCGACCAGTCGTCCAGTTACGCGAGCGGGCCAGAGACTGAGCGTGACGGCAACCACGCGACTCCCGACGACCGTCAAGATGCTGAGGGCCCGGGTGCGCATTCGGCGTCCGGCCAGCGCCGTCAGGTTCCCCCCGACGATCGGTTGACCACGATCCTCCCGCGCGTCGTCGACGACCGATCGCCTCGGCGCGCCGACCCGATCGAAGAGGTCAAGGCCGCGCTGGACGGCCCCCCGTCGACGTCACTGCCACGGGAGTCGATCGAGGA
>JBEKNM010000353.1:0-5170 GCA_049522835.1 Mycobacterium sp. | reverse complement strand
TGAGCTGCTGCTGGATACCCACACGAGCAGGCCCTGCTGCTGGCGTCGCATGTGCGGCAGTACGGCCCGATTGACTCGCTGCGTGCCGACCACATTGATGTCGTACAAGTCGGCCAGTTGTTGCGGCGTAAACGCCACGGCCGGCCCGAACACCATGTGACCGGCGTTGTGTACCACCACGTCGATGCGGCCGTTGGCGTTGAAGACCTTTTCAACCGCGGCATCTACCGAAGACTGCGACTGTACATCCAATTCCACAGTCCGCAGATCGACGCCGTTGTCCTTCGCAAAGTAGCCCACCGCATCGACCTGAGATGCGTTGCGTCCGAAGATGTCTTGCATCGACGCGTAAACCGTGTGGCCGGCAAGTGCGAGCGCTTCGGCGGCCAGCCGGCCGAACCCGGTCGATGCGCCAGTGACCACAATAACGTCGCGACCCATGACGAACTCTCCCGCCTCTCGTCCGGTTCCTTGTGCATCAATTCCTTGCATCAATACGACGGTCGACTACCCACCGGCGGATGCGCGCACAGGCTCAACGAAGCCGTAGGGGTGCTACTTAGTGTTGTTGTATTTGGTGATGGCGTCGTCGAGGCGCTGCAGCGCTGTACCGTACGCAGCGAAATCGCCCTTCTTCTGCGCGTCGCGCGCCGCGCCGATCGCTGTTTGGATCTCTTGCAGGGCGGCGGCCTTCGCTGGGGACAACGTCACCGACGCCTCCGGAGCCGGCGGCACCGCCGCCGGCGGCGAGCCCGGTGTCGCGGCCGCCGTCGGCGGGCTCGCGGGCGGGGTCGGGGGTGCACCGGCGTCGGTGGGCACTATCCCAGTCGCGGCGGCACCGGCGCCTGGGCCGAACAGCCCAGTCAGCGCGTCACCCACAGTGGGGCCGTAGCCAATCTTGTCGTTGTACATCATCGCCACCCGGATCAGGCGCGGGTACGACGAGGCGGCGTCGCTGGCTCCCGGGGAGGCATAGACGGGTTCGACGTACAGCAACCCGCCCTGGCCCACCGGCAGCGTGAGCAAGTTACCCCAACGGATTCGGTTCTGGTTGTCACGCCCGATCACACCGAGGTCCTGAGATACCGCCGGATCGGTGGTGATCGCATTATTGGCCAACTTCGGACCGTTGACCTGGCCCGGGATGGTCAGCACGGTGATCCTGCCGTACGTCGCGGGATCGGAACTGGCACTGATATAGGCGGCCAGATAGTCGCGCTTGAACCTGTTCATCGCGCTGATCAACTGGTAGGCGGCCGAATTATCATTCTTTGCAATGTTTTTCGCGACGATGTAATACGGCGGCTGATAGCTGCTGGCGGTTGGATTCGGGTCCAGCGGCACGTCCCAGAAATCCGATGTGGAGAAGAACGTCACAGGGTCGTTGACGTGATATTTGGCCAGCAGCATCCGCTGCACCTTGAACAGGTCTTCGGGATAACGTAGATGTTCGGCGAGCTCAGGCGTGATGTCGCTCTTGGGCTTGACCGTCCCGGGAAAAACCTCCATCCAGGCTTTGAGCACCGGATCCTGTTCGTCCTGCTGGTAGAGCGTGACGGTGCCGTCGAAGGCGTCCACGGTGGCCTTCACCGAATTACGGATGTAAGAGACCTGCTTGTCGGGCCCCAAATGGTTGAACGCCACCTCGGTGGAGTCGGCGGTCGCCGACTCCAAGGAAGTGAGCTCGGAATACGGGTAATTGTCCAACGTGGTGTAGCCGTCGATGATCCACACCAGTCGCTTGTTGACGATCGCCGGATACACGGAGCTGTCCGTCGTTAGCCACGGCGCCACCGCCTCGACCCGTTGCGCCGGATCACGATTGAACAGGATTCTACTGTTGGAGCCAATCACATTGGAGAACAAGAAGTTTCGTTCCGCGTACTTAGCGGCAAACACGCTTCGGGCTAGCCAGCTGCCGATCGGAACTCCACCGGTGCCGGTGTAGGTGTAGTTCTTGGTTTCGCTGCTGGACTCGTAGTCGTATTCGCGGTCGGCGCCGTTGCGTCCGACGATGGCGTAGTCGGCGGAAGTGTTGGAGATGACGGGTCCGTAGTAGACGCGCGGCTGGTCCAGCGGCGCAGGCCCGTCGGATACCACGGTGCCGTTGGCGCCGACGACGTTGACAAGGAACTCCGGGTAGCCGCCGTTCTGGTTGGGGTCGTTGGCGATGCCACGCACGGTGTTGGCCGGCGACGCGATGAATCCGTTGCCGTGGGTGTAGACGGTGTGGCGGTTGATCCAGTCACGCTGGTTGTCAATCAGCCGGTCCGGGTTGAGTTCCCGGGCCGCGACGACGAAGTCGCGCAAAGCACCATTGCGGTCGAGGTAGCGGTCGATCGACAGCTGGTCGGGGAAAAAATAGAAGTTCTTGCCCTGCTCGAACTGGGTGAACGCCGGGCTGATGATCGTGGGGTCGAGCAACCGGATGTTCGAGGTGGTCGCGCGATCCGACGCGACCTGCTGGGCCGTGGCCTGCCCGTCGCCGGTGTAATTGCGATAGGTCACCACGTCGGACGTCAGGCCGTATGCTTGCCGCGTCGCGGCGATGCTTCGGCTGATGTATTCGCTTTCCTTTTGCGCGGCATTGGGTCGCACGCTGATCTGCTCAACTATCAACGGCCAGCCGGCACCCACGATCAACGACGACACCAACAACAAGACCAGACCGATTGCCGGAATCCGCAAGTCCCGCAAGGTGATCGCCGAGAACACCGCGGCCGCGCAAATCAGCGCGATCGTCATCAGGATCAGCTTTGCCGGCAACACGGCGTTGATATCGGTGTACCCGGCACCTGTGAACGGCTTACCGCCACGCGTGTGTGACAGCAGTTCATAGCGGTCCAGCCAATAGGCAACGGCCTTGAGCAGCACCAGCAAACCAACCAAGGTGACCAACTGAATCCGCGTCGAGCGGCTCAGCGCGCCCGTACGCCCCGACAGCCGAATGCCGCCAAAAATGTAGTGCGCCAACAGATTTGCCAAAAGTGCCAGAAACACGGCTACGAACATGTAGCTGAGCACCAGCCGGTAGAAGGGCAGTTCAAATGCGTAGAAGCCGAGGTCCTTGCCGAACTGTGGATCCTTGATCCCAAAGTCTCCGCCGTGCAAGAACAGCTGGATCCGCACCCAGTAGCTCTGCGCGATGACGCCGGCCAGCAGGCCGATCGCGGTCGGGATTCCAACGGCCACCAATCGCAGCCGTGCCAGCACAACGGTGCGATACCGCGCCACCGGATCGTTGTCGTTACTCGGGACGAAGACCGGGCGGGTGCGGTAGGCGACGGCAAGCCCGGCGAACACGATGCCACCGACCAGCAGACCCGCAGCAAAAAACACCACGATGCGGGTAACCAACACGGTGGTGAACACCGAGCGGTAGCCAAGCTCACCGAACCACAGCCAGTCAACGTAAGCGTCGATCAGTCGCGGACCAGCGAGCAGCAAAGCGATCACACCCAGTGCGATCATGATCAGAATCCGGCTGCGCCGAGTCAGCTTCGGCAATCTTGCGGTGGGCCGCATCCCCACTAGCCACGCTCCCTGATCGAATTGGCTGGCGTCAACTTAGCCGGCGACGCTCACAACTCTACGCACCGCTGCACGCTCCGATCGCGGGCTCGACCGATTGCCGGTTTCCTGTTCAGACGGCTGCGGTCTGCATGTTCAACGGGGCCGACCGGATTGGCCGCTAACAGGATGGCGCCTGACCCCCCGATGTGATCACGTGCAGCGCGTCCACCGCCTGGCTGAGCGTGTCCACCTTCACCAGGCGCAAACCAGACCGGTTATCAGAGCTCGCCTCGTAGCAGTTCTTCGCGGGCACCAGAAACACCGTGGCTCCGGCCGCGCTGGCGGCGACCATCTTGTGCGCGATACCACCGATTTGGCCGACCTTGCCGTCGGCGGAGATAGTGCCGGTCCCGGCGACGAACGTCGACCCGGCCAAGTCGCCGTTTGTCAGCTTGTCGACGACCGCCAAACTGAACATCAATCCGGCAGAGGGCCCGCCCACGTTCGCGAGGTTGAAGTCCACCACGAACGGCGCCCACGGCGCATCAAGCACAGCAACACCCAAAAAGCCGTAATCACGATCTTTATTTGTGCCCAGTGTGATCTGCGTAACGCCGGCCGGTTCGTTCTTGCGGCGAAAGTCGATTGTCACCACCTGGCCGGGCTTAGTGGCCTTCAGCAACCCCGTGAACTGGTCGACAGTAGCCACCGGGGTGCCGTCGACCGCGTCTACGGCGTCACCGGACTTCAGCTTGCCCGCAGATGGGCCCGGATCGGTGACCGTCGCGACGGTAACTGCCGGCGGGTATTTCAGATATCCCAGGGCGGCATACGCGGCGCTGTCCTCGGACTGTTTGAAATCAGCATTGTTGGCCTTGTCAACATCCTCCCGCGACTTGCCCGGCGGGTAGATGAGGTCGCGAGGCACTAGTTGTTCTTTTCCCGTGAGCCAAAGGGTCAAGGCTTCGCCCAAGGTCAGTTCGTCGCGCTGGGACACCGTCGTCATGTTCAGGTGGCCTGTCGTTGGGTGAGTTTGGGCGCCCTCGATCTGTACAACCTGCTTGCCGTCGACCTCACCGAGCGTGTCGAAGGTGGGACCGGGGCCTAGCGAGACAAACGGCACCGTCACCACCGCGAGCAACACGCCGAAGACCAGGATCGGCACCAGCGCGACCATCAGGGTCAGAATCCGCCTGTTCACGCGGATAACACTAGACGGACCCGGTCAGGGCTCGTTCAGCTACGAGCGTGATCGGCGATGGCGCGTTCTGCTCCTGCTGTGAGTACCGTTGACCTTATGGCTGACCTGCCTTTTGGCTTCTCCTTCGGGGAGGACCAACCGAAAGATGAATCTGGGCGCGACGAACACGGGAAGAAAGATCCCGAGTCGGGTTCGGGCGCCTCAAACCCACTAGGCGCGTTCGGCGTAAGCGGCGACTTGGGCCTGGGCGACCTGGGGCAGATCTTCACCCAACTGGGTCAGATGTTCAGCAACTCAGGCACTGTGATGGCCGGTGGCAAAGAGTCGGGACCGGTCAACTACGAATTGGCGCGCCGGGTGGCGTCGAGCTCGATCGGGTTTGTCGCGCCTATCCCGGCCACGACGAACTCGGCGATCGCCGACGCGGTGCATCTTGCCGATACCTGGCTGGACGGG
>JBEKNM010000352.1:0-5184 GCA_049522835.1 Mycobacterium sp. | reverse complement strand
GTGCGGGCCCTGACGGCGTTCACCGACGCCGGCGGCGAGCCCGCCGTCCAGCTCGACACCGATTTTTGAACGAGAAGGATTCTTGAACGAGCTGTTGGTCCCCTGCCGGGCCCGCGCGGTGCCCGGCAGGGGACACACTCATCGCTTTTCTGCGGTGAGCAGCAGGTACTCCCATTGCATGGCGCCGTCCACGAGGTATTGCTGTGCGAGTTCGACAAGTTGGGCGTCGAGTTCGGCGGCCAACACCGGGTTGTTGCCGATATTCGCGTAGGCCTCGATCGTCGGGCCGTAGTGATTCTTGAAGTAGTCGTGGACAGCCTGGGCGCAGTCGAACCGGCTCACATCCAACAGGCCCCGCAGCATTGTGACCCGACCGATTCGATCTCCGAGCAGCCCGGCGAGGTAGCCTTCACGACCCCACAACGCCGCCGGGGGCATGGCTGCCGACAAGCTCGGCCGGTATGGCCTGATGGCGGCCAGCATCCGCCCGAAGAATCCTTCAGCAGTCCAGCTGATCACGCCGATCGTCCCGCCCGGCCGGCAGACCCGGACGAGTTCGCCGGCTGCGGCCCGATGATCCGGCGCGAACATCACGCCGATCGCTGAGATCACGGTGTCGAACTCGTCGTCGGCAAACGGCAGGGCGTGCGCGTTGGCTTCCTGGTAGTCGAGTGCTAACCCCTGTGCTGCGGCCCTGGCCTGGGACCGCTGCGGCAGCTCAGGTGTGAGGTCGGTGGAAACGACGGTGGCGCCCGTCTTGGCGGCAGGAAGGGAGATGTTGCCCGAGCCGGCGGCCACGTCGAGTACTCGAACGCCCGGTCCGATACCGGTGGCGGCGACCAGGATGGGGCCGAGCGGGGCCATCACTTCTTCGGCCATCAGGGCGTAGTCGCCTAGCGCCCACATAGCCCGATGTGTGGCGGCCAGCGTTTGGTCGTCGCGGATGGGTGTCTCGAGTGTCATCAGACCTCCCGAAGGTAAGGACAGCGGCTGCGTACTCGACCTCGTCGTCGCTAGCACGGCGGTTGGCGGGAGAAGTCAAAACTATGCCCGCTAGAAATAGTATGCATTAGCAACAGTAAATTCGCGTCTTAGACTGTGCCGGTGCGTCTCGTCTTCGCCGGCACCCCCGAACCCGCGCTGCCCGCGCTGCGTCGCCTTATCGACTCGCTCCGGCACGACGTGATCGCCGTGCTGACTCGGCCCGATGCCGCCTCTGGCCGGCGGGGCAAGCCCGAGCCGTCGCCAGTGGCGCGGGAGGCGCTGGACCGCGGCATTCCGTTGTTGCGGCCGGCGCGGCCAAACTCGGCAGAGTTCGTCGCGGAACTGTCGGAGTTGGCACCTGAGTGTTGTGCCGTAGTCGCTTATGGCGCGCTGCTTGGCAACGCCCTGCTCGCGGTTCCCCCGCGCGGCTGGATCAACCTGCACTTCTCGCTGCTGCCCGCCTGGCGGGGCGCGGCGCCGGTGCAGGCCGCGATCGCCGCGGGGGACACCATCACCGGAGCGACGACATTTCAGATTGAGCCGAGCCTGGACTCTGGGCCGGTTTACGGTGTCGTCACCGAAACAATCCAGCCGGCCGATACATCGGGCGATCTACTCGGGCGACTGGCCCTTTCCGGGGCCGCGCTGCTGTCAACCACCCTGGACGGCATCGCGGACGGGACATTGACCCCGCGACCGCAGCCGACCGACGGCGTCAGCATGGCGCCGAAGATCACCGTCGAGCAGGCGCGGGTGCGCTGGGACCTGCCGGCATCGGTGCTCGAGCGTCGTATTCGCGCCGTTACGCCCAACCCGGGTGCCTGGACGCTCATCGGTGACCTGCGAGTCAAAGTCGGACCCGTGCACATCGACGATGGTGCCCCAGCACCCCTGCCGCCCGGAGCAATTCACATAGACCGCAAAAATGTATGGATCGGCACCGGCTCGGAACCGGTACGGCTGGGCCAGATTCAGCCGCCCGGAAAGAAACTCATGAGCGCTGTCGACTGGGCGCGCGGCGCCCGGCTCGACCCAACCACCCGGGCCTCATGAGCCAGAACCGGGGCCCGCGCCGGCGGCCGCTCGACCCGCCGCGCGCCGCCGCGTTCGAGGTGCTTCGGGCCGTCAGCGACCGCGATGCGTATGCCAACCTGGCACTGCCCGCGCTGCTGCGCCGACGCGGCATCAGCGGCCGTGACGCGGCGTTCGCCACCGAGCTGACCTACGGCACCTGTCGTACCCGGGGCCTTCTTGACGCGGTAATCGGCGCGGCCGCCGGACGCCCGCCGGACGCGATCAATCCAGTGCTGCTCGACCTGCTTCGGCTCGGGACCTACCAGCTGTTGCGCACCCGGGTCGAAGCACACGCCGCGGTGTCCACCACAGTCGACCAGGCCGGAATCGAATTCGACTCGGCGCGAGCAGGTTTCGTCAACGGTGTGTTGCGTACTATCGCCGGCCGAGACGAGAGGTCCTGGCTGGACGAGCTGGCACCCGACCCGTCGCGCGATCCGATCGGGCACGCCGCGTTCGTGCACGCGCACCCGCGCTGGATCGCGCAGGCCTTCGCCGACGCGCTGGGCGCGGAAGCGACAGAACTCGACGCGTTATTGGCAAGCGACGACGAACGGCCCCAGGTGCACTTGGCTGCCCGGCCGGGAGCGCTGAGCGCCGGCGAACTGGCCGATGCGGTGGGTGGCATCGTCGGCCGCTATTCACCGTATGCGGTGTATCTGCCCGGCGGCGACCCCGGACAGCTGGCGCCGGTGCGCGACGGCCAAGCCCTGGTTCAGGACGAGGGCAGCCAGTTGGTGGCCCGCGCGCTGACGCTGGCACCTGTTGACGGCGACAGCGGCCGATGGCTGGACCTGTGCGCGGGGCCGGGCGGCAAGACCGCGCTGCTGGCGGCGCTGGGTGTCGCCGCGGGGGCCCGGGTCACGGCGGTGGAGCCGTCCGCGCCTCGCGCGGACCTGGTGGCCGAAAACACTCGCGGGCTCTCGGTTGATGTGTTGCGTGTCGACGGGCGGCATACCGATCTCGAGCCGGTCTTCGACCGGGTGCTCGTCGACGTGCCGTGCACCGGGCTGGGCGCATTGCGCCGTCGGCCGGAGGCTCGCTGGCGGCGTGGTCCGGCCGACGTGCCGGCACTGGCCAAGCTGCAACGCGAACTGCTGGCAGCCGCGATCGCGTTGACCCGGCCCGGTGGCGTGGTGCTCTACGCCACCTGCTCGCCGCATCTGGCCGAAACCGTCGGGGTGGTCGGGGACGCGCTGCGCCGTCATCCGGTCTGTGCGCTGGATGCCCGGCCGTTTTTCGAGCCTGTCTCCACGGGTCTGGGGGAGGGGCCCTATGCGCAGCTCTGGCCGCACCGGCACGGCACCGACGCCATGTTCGCCGCCGCACTGCGCCGCCTGAAGTGAGCTTGGCCGCCGGGCTGCGTAGTCTTTCGCTCATGCCTCGCCGCACCGGGGAACCCCTGATCGCGCCGTCGATCCTGGCCGCTGATTTCGCCCGGCTCGCCGACGAGGCGGCCGCCGTGGACGGAGCCGACTGGTTGCATGTCGATGTCATGGACGGGCACTTCGTGCCGAATCTGACGATCGGTCTGCCGGTGGTGGAAAGTCTGCTGGCTGCCACCGAAATCCCGATGGATTGCCATCTGATGATCGACAACCCGGACCGATGGGCGCCTCCGTACGCCGAAGCGGGTGCCTACAACGTCACCTTCCACGCCGAGGCCACCGACAATCCGGTCGGGGTGGCCCGCGATATCCGCGCCGCGGGCGCCAAAGCCGGGATCAGCGTGAAGCCCGGGACCCGGCTCGAGCCATACCTGGAAATCCTGCGGCACTTCGACACCTTTCTGGTCATGTCAGTGGAACCCGGCTTCGGCGGCCAGAGTTTCATCCCCGAAGTGTTGAGCAAAGTCCGTACAGTGCGAAAGATGGTCGATGCGGGGGAGTTGACGATCTTGGTCGAGATCGATGGCGGCATCAACGCGGACACGATCGAGCAGGCCGCCGAAGCCGGTGTCGACTGCTTTGTCGCCGGTTCGGCGGTTTACGGCGCAGATGACCCGGAAGCCGCGGTAGAGGCACTACGGCGACAGGCCGGTGCTGTGTCACCGCACCTGGGCCGATGAGCGTTCAATCGGTCGACAGCCTCGACGCGGCAATGCGCTTGGCGATCGAACAGGCTTACCAGGTCAAGGGCAGCACCTATCCGAATCCACCGGTCGGGGCCGTCATCGTGGACCTCGAGGGCCGGGTGGTCGGCGTCGGTGCCACCGAGCCGGCCGGCGGCGACCACGCCGAGGTGGTGGCGCTGCGCCGGGCCGGCAGTTTGGCGGCCGGTGGCATCGCGGTAGTCACCCTCGAGCCGTGCAACCACTTCGGCAAGACTCCGCCGTGTGTGAACGCGCTGATCGACGCCAGAGTAGGGACGGTGATCTACGCCGTCGCCGACCCGAACGCGATTGCCGGCGGCGGCTCGGCCCGGTTATCGGGGGCGGGCGTGAATGTGCGGGCCGGAGTGCTGGCCGCCCAGGTGGCCGCCGGACCGCTGCGGGAGTGGCTGTACAAGCAGCGGACCGGGCTGCCGCACGTGACCTGGAAGTACGCCAGCAGCATCGATGGCCGCAGTGCTGCCGCCGACGGCTCCAGCCAGTGGATTTCCAGTGAGGCCGCACGTGCAGACCTGCATCGCCGCCGCGCAACCGCCGACGCGATCGTGGTCGGCACCGGTACCGTGCTGGCCGACAATCCAGCGTTGACCGCCCGGCTGGCCGACGGCTCGCTGGCCGCGCGGCAACCACTGCGCGTGGTGGTGGGCATGCGCGAAATACCGCAGGACGCAAAGGTTCTCAACGACGATTCGCGCACCATGGTGATCAGTACCCATGATCCCATGGAGGTGGTCAAGGCGTTGTCAGACCGCACCGACGTATTGCTGGAAGGCGGCCCCACCCTGGCCGGCGCATTCCTGCGGGCCGGGGCGATCAACCGCATCCTGGCCTATGTCGCGCCGATCCTGCTGGGCGGCCCCATCACCGCGGTCCAAGATGTGGGGGTGCCCACGATCGCGCGGGCCTTGCGCTGGCAGTTCGACGGCATCGACCGGGCCGGCCCGGATCTGGTGCTCAGCCTGGTGGCGGGCTAGCGGCGAGCGGCTACGTAGCGCGCGCCACGGCCTGTTGCTCGG
>JBEKNM010000351.1:0-5195 GCA_049522835.1 Mycobacterium sp. | reverse complement strand
CTTTTGATCGTTGGGCGGGCCACCGTTGTTGTCGATGTTCAAGCCGACAATGCAGCGCCCCTTCTGATGTCACCCGAAACAACGTCACGACTGCGATATCGGCCCGCGATGACATCAATGTCTGATAGGCAACCCTCACAAGCGATTACATGGACTCTGGCGGGAGGCATGCTCGTGACGTTCTCCTTTGTGATCGGTACGCCCCGTGCAATCACCACAGATCAATGGCGGTTAGACCGAAAGGGTTGTTCCTGCCTCGAAAGGGTGATACAAGCTGCGCTCGGCCGCGCGCGGAAGCGCCGGGCCGGAGTCCGACCCACGCAGGCGTGATCTGGCCCTCGGGGCCGGCGGTGATCACGCCGCCTCGCGCAGCTCGCTACCGCCTGGGAGTTTGCAGGAACCTATACCATTCCAATGCTCAACAACTACCGGTTATCTATCGTGAGCAAGTGCGTATTGGACCAAAAACAAGGCCCCGGCGCATGGTTTGAGGAGAGTGACACTTGACAAGAAGGAGCGCGGTCCGATGAGGTCTGACTCGATCACCACCACCGCGGTTGCCGCGCAGGCGGGGCCGACCGACGAGTTTTCGAGCGCGCGCATCGCCGATCTAGTCGCGATGGCGGCAACCAATCGCCCGGAGGCGCCAGCCCTCGTCATCAACGCCGATCGGATACCGGTCAGCTACGGCGATTTGGTTCGACTCGTCGATGACCTTGCCGGGCAGTTGAAGCAAGGCGGCTTGTTGCCGGGTGATCGGGTCGCGCTGCGTGCAGGCAGCAACGCAGAATTCGTCGTCGGATTGTTGGCTGCGTCGCGCGCCGAACTCATCGTGGTCCCGTTGGATCCCGCCCTGCCCGTCAGCGAGCAGCGAGTGCGCGGCGAGGCGGCGGGCGCGCGGGTGGTGCTCGTCGACAACGAAGGCCCCGGTGATCGGCAGGGACCGTCGCTGAGGTCGTGGTCGATCGCGGTGACCGTCGGCCGCGACGGCACAGCCCCGGCCGTCCACCTGGACGCGGCAACGGCGCCGAGCCAAGCCGCATCCACGCCCGAGGGACTCAGGCACGACGACGCCATGATCATGTTCACCGGCGGGACCACCGGCGTGCCGAAGATGGTTCCTTGGACGCACGCGAACATCGCCCGCTCGGCGCGGGCCATCATCGCCGGCTACCGGCTCGGCCCAACGGATGCGACCGTGGCGGTGATGCCGCTGTACCACGGTCATGGGCTGCTGGCCGCGCTGCTGTCGACCCTGGCATCCGGGGGTCGTGTGTTGCTGCCCGCGAGGGGGCGGTTCTCTGCACACATGTTCTGGGACGACATCGATGCCGTGCGGGCCACCTGGTACACCGCGGTCCCGACGATTCACCAGATCCTGTTGGAGCGCGCCAAGACTGACGAGTCCGGGAGAAAGCCGGTGGCACTGCGCTTCATCCGCAGTTGCAGCGCACCGCTGACCCCGGAAACAGCGCAAGCGCTGCAAGACGAGTTCTCAACGCCTGTGGTGTGTGCTTTCGGCATGACCGAGGCCACTCACCAGGCGGCGACTACGGGCATCGAGCGCATCGATAGCGACCAAAGCATCACTGCGACAACCGGTCTCGTCGGCCGGTCGACTGGACCTGAGATCAGCATCGTTGGGTCCGACGGGCGGCCCGTCGCTGCGGATGTGGTCGGAGAGGTCTGGCTGCGTGGCCCCACCGTGGTGCGTGGCTACCTCGGCGACCCGGCGATCACCGCCGCCAACTTCACCGACGGATGGTTGCGCACCGGCGATCTGGGGACATTGTCGCTAACCGGCGACCTAACCATCCGTGGCCGGATCAAGGAACTCATAAACCGGGGCGGCGAGAAGATCTCGCCCGAACGCGTGGAGGGCGTGTTGGCCAGCCATCCCGATGTGCTGGAGGTGGCCGTGTTCGGCGTCCCGGACAAGCTGTACGGGGAGATAGTCGCCGCGGTGATCGTTCCCCGCGGGTCCGCTTCGCCCGCCCCGGCCGAACTGGCGGAGTTCTGCCGCGACCGGCTGGCGGCCTTCGAGGTGCCCGCGAATTTCATGGAGGCGAGCGCGCTACCGCATACCGCTAAAGGCTCGCTGGACCGCCGCGCTGTGGCACAGCAGTTCGGTTCCGGAGCGTGAGAGGTCCTTTGATCTCGCCACGTTGCCCCAGGTAGCTCGCGCACCCGAATCACCGATGCGGTAGATCTGCACCAGTGTGGCCACCGCAGCGGCAATGACCAGCACCGCGACCAATGCGTGCAGACTGAATTTCACGGTGTGTCCCCGAGCCAGGCGAATGTGGAGGGCGGCGAGCAGCGCGATAGCGGCCGCCAGCGACGCCACGATGTAGACGAGGGTTTCGCCGAGCTTCTCGTGGGTGGCCAGTACCGGCGCCTTGGTACCCACCAGACCGCTGCCGCTCAACCAGGCTCCCGCATTGGCGGTCACCGGAGTCAACACGAGCGTGACCACTGCCAGCAGCAGAACCAGCCAGATCAGTCGTCGTCGCGCTGCTGGCCACAATGCACAGATGATCGCCAGGATCGCGGTCAGCGGGCCCAGGACAACGATGAAATGGTTCAGCAGGATGTGAGCGGGGAGTCCGTTGACGGTCGACATAGATAATTTTGAGTCAGACGATCCTCTTTGAGTCAAACGGTGGTCTTCACCCGGGATGCTGCGGATTCCGGCATGGGCTCATAACGGGCGAACGAACGGGTGAATGATGCGGCCCCATGAGCCAGTGAGCGCAAGTCGATCGCGTACCGCGTCAGCTCGACGTGAGGTACTTCGGCTTTAACCACCGTACGGTCGCGGCCCGCGGTGTCGGTACCGAGAACCCGGCCGCGCCGACCCGACAAGTCGCCCATCACCGCACCGACGAAGCCGTCGGGTACCAGCACGGAGATCTCGTCGATCGGCTCGAGCAAGGTCACCTTCGTTGCGGCAGCGGCCTCCCGCAGCGCCAGCGCACCGGCCATCTGGAACGCGAAGTCCGAGGAGTCGACGCTATGAGCCTTGCCGTCGAGCAGGGTCACCCGGATATCGACCACCGGATAACCTGCGTGCACACCCTTTTCCATCTGCGCGCGCACGCCCTTCTCCACACTTGGGATGAATTGCCGTGGCACCGCTCCGCCGACCACCTTATCGACGAACTCGAATCCGGAGCCCTCCGGCAGCGGCTCCACCTCGACGTCGCACACCGCGTACTGGCCGTGTCCGCCGGACTGCTTAACGTGGCGGCCATGGCCTTTGGCTTTGCCGCTGAAGGTTTCTCGCAACGGGACGCGGAGTTCGACGGTGTCTACGGTTACCCCGTACCGGTTGGCCAGCGCGTCGAGCACAACACCGGAATGGGCCTCGCCCATGCACCAGAGCACGATCTGGTGCGTTTCCTGGTTTTGCTCGATCCGCAGCGTCGGGTCTTCCGCGGCCAGGCGCCCTAACCCGACCGACAGTTTGTCTTCGTCGGTCTTGGCGTGCGCCTGAATAGCGACCGGCAGCAGCGGCTCGGGCATCGTCCAGGGTTTCAGTACCAAGGGTTCGGACTTGTCCGAGAGGGTGTCGCCGGTTTCGGCGCGGCTCAGCTTGCCGATCGCGCAGATGTCGCCTGCTACCACCGCCGGCGCGGGGCGCTGCTGCTTGCCCAGCGGGAACGACAGGACTCCGATGCGTTCGTCTTCGTCGTGGTCGGGGTGCGTATTCCCGGCACCGTCGGACTCCCCGAAAAACGACGCAAAATGGCCCGACACATGAACCGTTGTGTCGGGCCTGATGGTCCCGGAGAACACCCGGACCAGGCTGACCCTGCCGACGTAGGGGTCCGACGTTGTCTTCACCACCTCGGCGAGCAATGGCGCTTGAGCGTCACAGACCAGGTCAGCGTGCGGAACGCCGTGCGGCGTAAAGATCTCCGGCAGTGGGTGTTCCATCGGAGACGGAAATCCGCGGGTGGCGACCTCCAGTAATTCCAGGGTGCCGACACCGCTGCCGCTGCACACCGGGATCACCGGGAAAAACGAACCCCGGGCGACGGCTCTCTCCAGATCCTCGATCAGCACCGCCTCGTCGATCGTCTCTCCGCCGAGATAACGCTCCATCAGGGATTCGTCCTCGGATTCCTCGATGATTCCTTCGATCAGGGTGCCGCGCGCGTCCTCGAAGTGATCGGCGTCCGATCCGGTCGGCGGGTGCATGGTCCGCTTGCCGTCGGCGTATTGGTAGCGCGTCTGCGACAACAACCCGATCAGACCGTCACCGGTCGGCAGGTAAAGCGGTAAAACCTTGTCGCCAAAAGCGCTTTGTGCGGCGACCAGTGCCTCCTGGTAGTTCGCCCGGGCGTGGTCGAGCTTGGTGATCACCACGGCGCGGGGCATGCCGACCTGGCTGCATTCCTGCCAAAGGGATTTGGTCGGCTCGTCGACGCCCTCGTTTGCCGCGATCACGAACAGCGCGCAATCCGCGGCTCGCAATCCGGCCCGCAGCTCACCGACGAAATCGGCATATCCGGGTGTATCGACCAGGTTGATCTTGATGCCGTCGTGTGACAGGGAGGCCACTGCAACGCCCACCGACCGCTGTTGCCTGATCTCGGCATCGTCGTAGTCGCAGATGGTGCTGCCGTCCGTGACCGAGCCGGCTCTGGACAGCACCCCGGCCGCAACCAACAGGGCCTCGACCAGGGTTGTCTTACCGCCCCCCGACGGGCCAACCAGGACCACATTACGAACGTCGCCCGGACCGTTCGCGGTGGGAGCGGCTCCGGTGCCGTCGGAAGCATTCGCCTTGTCCGCCATGACTTTCCTCCAGTTCTCCCGGGGCGCTCCGCGGCGCTGGGCGCGGCGGGTCGTTCCCGCGTACGGGGGTGCGTTCACCTGCTCGCGCGGTGTGTCCCAGCTCACAGGTGCGCGCTAGCAACTTTTCTCCCAACTGCCGCCGAACACAAGGCCACGGGCCAGCCACACTCGGGTTGGCCCCGGATGGTTGCGCCGGTGGCCTAAGTCCAGCGCCTGGGAACGGCTTTCCCACGTCGATCTCTGGTCAAGCGTGCCAGCTGGACCAGCGGGCCACGGTGACCGCGATTACCGGGCCGCTCAACGCAACCGTTTGATACTGAGAGTATTTGGCGCGCAACAATCGAATTCCGGTGTGCATCATCGCACCGTCGCTATGAATCGCGGCGGCGCCG
>JBEKNM010000350.1:0-5208 GCA_049522835.1 Mycobacterium sp. | reverse complement strand
GCCATCAGTCTTTGAGGGGCATCGATCGGTGAGCCCGGGCCGGTCAACCAGCACCAAAAACGCGACCGCGTAATTGTTGTCGTCGGCCTGGGATCTGATGCGATCCCCGGCCAGTCGCTCGCAGCCCGTTTTCGGGCCCATTTTTGCGGGTTCCGGTGAGGGTCATGATGGATAGGCCATACCCGCCGGCGCACTGACCGACCTGGCTGACGATGGTCGCGTCATTTGTCATGTGTTTACCTGACCGCGAAGTGGGCAATCCCCAACTATGTCAGCGCCTACGATCCGAGCCTATGCTCGTGCCGCCGTAGTCATTCCCGCTCATAATGAACAGGCGCGTCTGCCAACATGCTTGCGCTCGGTGGTGACCGCCGCTCTATGCGCCCCGATCCCGATAGCAATAGTGGTGGTCCTGGATGCCACGCGAGACGACAGCGCAAAACTGGCCGGACAGTATGGACCGGACGTGCACTTCGTCAGCATCGACGTCGGCAACGTAGGCGCCGCGCGGGCTGTCGGCTTCAATTACGCCCGCTCGCTTTGTAGCGACGCCACCGAGTGCTGGTATGCGACCACTGACGCTGACAGTGGAGTGGACCCGGACTGGCTGGTACATCAGCTAGGGCTCGATGCGGACATGGTGTTGGGCGTGGTACGTGTCGCCGATTGGCGTCACCATTCCGACGACGCCGCCGATCGCTATATGCAGGCCTACGACGCCGACGGGAGCGCCGACGGCCCGCACGAGCACATTCACGGAGCGAACATGGGCTTCAGTGCCCGGGCTTACTGGCGGGTTGGCGGCTTTCGCTCGTTGTCCTCCGGCGAGGATGTCGACCTGGTAGCGAGGTTCGAGGCCGCCGGATACTGCATTCACCGGGACGCGGAATTGTCAGTGACTACGTCGGCACGCACCCAAGCCCGGGCACCGCAAGGATTCGCCGATCGCCTCAGCCAGCTCGAGGGATCGGTGGAGGAGGGTTGCGCGTGACGGCAGGCCTGATAAAACACTGGCTGGACTCCGGACGACTTGAGCTGCCGCTGCCCGCATCGGGACGTACCGGCGAGCGCTGGCGACGTCTTGCTCTGCTCGCCGAAGACGACATCGTGGCGGCCCGAATCGCCGAGGCTCACGTTGATGCCGTCGCGATACTTCACGAGCTGGGTGGCAAACCCCCCGAATTCGGTCAGCTGTGGGGCGTCTGGGCCGCAGAATCCCCCGACGCGGTACTGACCGCCACCCCCGGCAACCGTGGCGCGTTCACGCTCAGCGGAACCAAAGTCTGGTGTTCGGGGGCCGGTTTCTGCACCCATGCGCTGGTGACCGCGCAGCTTGACGACGGAAGTCGTGGCCTATTCTCGGTCGCGACAACCGACCCGGCTGTCAAAGCCTTGCCGAGTACGTGGTGGAACGCCGGAATGGCAGGCAGCGACACCCGGCCGGTGCAGTTCACCAACGCCCAGGCTGTCGCCGTGGGCGACCCTGGTGACTACCTGAGTCGGGCCGGATTCTGGCATGGCGCGATCGGCGTGGCCGCATGCTGGCTCGGGGGTGCACGTAAGGTTGCCGACCCGCTATATCGTTGCGCCAGAAGCGACTCCGCCGATGCCTACTCGCTGGCACACCTGGGCGCAGTGGACGCCGCACTTGCCGCAGGTGACGCGATGTTGGCCGTCGCAGCAACCCAGATCGACTCCGATCCGTTCGATCGGACCGGAACCGCTCAACTGATGGCCCGGCGCGTCCGCTCGGTCGTGGAACACGCGGCCGACGAAGCGATCACCCGCACCGGCCGCGCTCTGGGCCCGGGCCCACTGTGTCAAGACGGACGGCACGCTCAGCGAGTGGCCGACCTGAGCATTTATATCCGACAGAGCCACGCGGAGCGGGATCTCGCCGAGTTGGGACGGCTTGCGGGACATCAGTGTTGAGGACGCCATGAGAACCGCGCTGACAGGCAACTGCGACCGGTTCGCCGCCACCCCACTCGCCGACGGCGGCACCCCGACGCAGGCGTGGCGGACCGCCTTCGAAAAGGGAACCCTGCCGCCACTGGATCTGACCGATTGCCCAGGCCTGGTCGTCGTCGCGCCACACCCCGACGACGAGACCCTCGGGCTGGGCGCGACGGCTGCACACCTTGTCGCGTCGGGCATCGACGTCCAGGTGGTGTCAGTCAGTGACGGCGGGGCTGCCCAACCCGGCGCATCGCCGTTGGACCGGACCCGCCTGGAAGTCGCACGAAGAAGCGAACTACTCAGGGCGACAAGCGTGTTAGGGGTTCCCCCGCCCCTGCCGCTAGGTCTCCCCGACGGTCAGCTGCTCGACCACGAGGTCAGGCTCGCTGACTTGCTCGTCCAGATCCTCGAGAAGGCTGCGCCGGGGACCTGGTGCGCCGCCACCTGGCGCGGCGATGGGCACCCCGATCACGAGGCCGTCGGACGTGCTGCGGCGGCAGCGTGCCAGCGCACCGGCGTCACCCTCGTGGAGTATCCAGTTTGGATGTGGCACTGGGCGAGTCCGGGCGATCCGGCGGTGCCGTGGGACCGGGCCTACACAGTGCCCGTATCAGATTGGGCTCTTTCGTGCAAACCACTTGCCGCGCAATGCTTCCACAGCCAGTTCGAGCCCGGCGCCGACGGGGCGTCGCCGGGGCTGCCGCCGTTCGTGCTGGAGCGACTGCTGGCGGTGTGCGAGGTGATCTTCCGGTGAGCGCGCGCCTCCCCAACGCTTATTTCGACCGGTTGTATGCCGGCACCGACGATCCATGGGAGCTGACGACGCGATGGTACGAGCAGCGCAAGTACGCCATCACCATGGCGCTGCTCCCCAACCGTCGGTATCGGCACGCTTTCGAACCGGGCTGTTCGATCGGCACGCTGACCGTACTGCTGGCGCAGCGCTGCGATCACGTGACGGCGGTCGATATCGCCGGTGCGGCGGTGCAGACCGCCGACGCCCGACTGCGGCACGACGGCTGCCGGAACCGGGTAACGCTGGCCCGGTCGTCGCTGGACGACGTGTGGCCGCCCGGGCCGTTCGACCTCGTGGTGCTCAGCGAGGTCGCCTACTACCTCGATGCCGACAGACTAGCCGCGGTGTTGCGTCGCGAAAGCGCCCGGCTGCCATCAGGCGGAGCTGTCGTCGCCGCACACTGGCGCCACCCTGTGGCCGACTACCCGCTCAGCGGCGATGCGGCCCACGGGATCATCGCCCGCACGCCGGGGCTGAAATCGATGGGTAGCTACCGTGACCGCGACGTCGTCATCGAGGCGTTCGACACCGGTGACGGCCGGTCGGTGGCGGCCCGCGAAAGGGTGCCCGGAGCCCAGTGAGGGCAGCACCCAGCGGACTGATGAAACGATTTTCAGTCGAACTGGTCCGTGGTACCCGCCATCGGAGGGTTATCCGCGCTATCGCCGGGCCGTCCGATCGCGTTGAGCCGATGCCGCACACGCTCGACGTCGTCCTGTGAGGGCATCTCATCGGTGATCCGGGTAACCTCCACCCCGGCATCGGCGGTATCGATCGACCGCCGGCCAGGCACGATAAGTTTGGTTGTGATCGTCAGGATCTCGTCGTCGGATACTCGCCGACGCAACAGCGCTAAAATTGGTACATAGCCCGTGGCGAGCAAGCCCTTTGGGTAACCCGTCCGAAGAAAAGCAACGATGCTCGACATCCGATCACCCAGACCCACTCATGCCTCCCCTACCATCGCCGCCGTACCAGCCGCCGTACGAATCAGCGTCGCTCTTACCAGGAATAGCCCGATGGGTCCGGCCAAAACACGCCGGACCGGACCCATCGACGTCAATCAATTACTGGTGCTGCTTCTGACGCTCTTCGGCTGCCTTAGCACCACCACGAGCGGCCTCGGCTTCGGCTTCCTTCTTGGCCGCGTCCCGCTCGGCGTCGGCTTTGTCTTGCTGCGCCTTGCCCTCTTCGACGATGTCATTGCGACCGGCCAGGGTTCCGCCAACCTCTTTGGCCTTACCCTTGATGCCCTCAACTACTCCCTTAACCGCTTCCTCTGGTCCGCTCTTGTGATCGCCCATGGCTCGATCCTCCCTCTCGGTGCTTTGAGCTTTCGCTCTGTGGTTGCGAATCGGATCTGATCAGCTCGCATTAGGGGCCTAGGAGAATGCCGCCCACATGTACGCCACAGCCTTATGCGGAATTCGCGCGGGCTCTTTTCCTTTGATCCCTTTTGACCTCTTTTTGATCCACGTGCTGATCATCGTCCGCACTTACCGACTTCCCACCCCACCAGCGGTCAAACACCTATTGGCACGACCGGACCTGCTCAGGGGCTGGATTCCGTGCGCTTAATCACAAAAAGACATTCGGCCCAAGGACAGCGATTTAACCACCTACCGGCCGGTTTGGACGGCATCTTGCCGGGTAGTGCCTCCCGACTGGCGCACGACGAAGTGACCGAGCGCATCAGATCTCCACCCGGCGCTTTGGAGATCTACTCCAGTTGGTCGCGTAGGCACTGCAGGGTTCGCGCCAAAATACGCGAGACCTGCATCTGTGACACGCCGATCCGCTCGGCGATCTGGCTTTGCGTCATCGATTCGAAGAACCGCATGTAAAGAACCTCACGTTCGCCTTCGGGCAGCGCGGCCACCAGGGCGCGTACCGCTTCCCGATCGGTGATGTGGTCGATCTGTGGGTCGATATCACCAATTGCATCGGCGACCAGCCGGCCGCGATTGCCCGAATTGTCTGCTCTGATAGGTGCGTCCAGCGACTCGAGCCGGTAAGCATCGCCTGCGACGAGGCATTCGACGACCTCCTCGTGGAAACTCCGAGCACCTGCGACAGCTCACTGGCTGTCGGCGCCCGCCCCAGCTTCTGCGCTAAATCCGCTGTGGCCCTACTAATCTGGACATAGAGATCACGCAGCCGCCGCGGCACGCGCATGCCCCAGCTGAAGTCGCGGAAGTAACGCCGGACCTCGCCCATCATGGTGGGAATCGCGTACCCGATGAAACTGGGTCCCTTGGCAGGGTCGAACCGGTTGACGGCGTTCATCAATCCGAGCCGCGCGACCTGCGTCAAGTCCTCGAGATTTTCGCCGCGGCGGCAGAAGTGGCGGGCTACGTGATCGGCCAAAGGTAGGCATCGGGTGACGATGCGCTCGCGTTGTCGAGCATATTCGTCCGATTCAGCCGGCATCTGGCTAAGCGCCAGAAACATCT
>JBEKNM010000349.1:0-5219 GCA_049522835.1 Mycobacterium sp. | reverse complement strand
ACGGATCGAGAAAAAGATGGGCCTGCGCGGCTCGGCAACCGCCGAGATCCTCTTCGAGGACGTCGGGGTGCCGGTTGACCATGTCATCGGCACCGAGAACCGCGGTTTCGCACAGGCGATGAACGGGATTGAGGAGGGGCGAGTAGTGGTGGCGGCCATGTCGCTGGGTATCGCACAGGGCGCGATGAAACACGCGGTCGACTACGCAAAAAGCCGTCGGCAGTTCGGCAAACCGATCGGCGCCTTCCAGGGCTTGCAGTTCATGCTCGCGGATATGGCGATCAAGATCGACGCGACGCGCAGTCTCGTCTATGACGCCACCGAGGCCGTGATCGAACGTTCGCCTGAAGCTGCCCGGTTGGCGTCGGCGGCCAAGACGTTCGCCAGCGACACCGCCATGGAGATCACCACCGACGCGGTCCAGGTGCTCGGCGGGTACGGGTACACAGCAGATTTCCCCGTCGAGATGCTGATGCGGGACGCCAAGATCAACCAGATCTATGAGGGAACCAACCAGATCCAGCGCATGCTGATCGCCCGTGGTCTCCTCGGCGCCGACGTGGTGAACGCGTGATCGAAGGGCAGGAGCTGAGGATGACTAACGCCGCTCAGCTCGTCGGCGAACACCGGAGCCTCATCGCCGGTGAGCTCCACGCGGCCGGGGGCACCTTCGTGAACGTGAACCCAGCCACCGGCCGCATCGTCGGTCACGTCGCTGACGCGACCCCTGGGGAGGCTCGTCACGCGATCAGAGCTGCACGCGAGGCTTTTGATGACGGACGGTGGGCGGCTGATGCCGAGTTTCGGCAGCGGTGTCTGCTGCAGCCGCAGAGCGCGCTGCGCGCCGAGCGGGAGCGGCTGCGTGAGCTGATCGTCGCGGAGAGCGGCAGCCCGGTGCTGCTCACCCAGGGCGCCGAGTGGGTCGAGTTGGGCCTCGAGAACGACTTCCCTTGTGCGCGCGCGCGCCGCGCTCCATCGTGGAGGCCTCGGCCGATAAACACATCCAGAGTCGCGCGATCTTCGTCGAGGCTCCCGACCCGGACGGCAACCCGTTCATCTACATCGCCGAAGCCGGCAAGGTCCGCGGCCAGCCCTACCGGGTCCAGCGGCCCGCCCCGGCCCAAGGTGAGCACACCCGCGAGGTGCTCGGTGAACTCGGCATTGACGAGGCCACCCTCGACGAGCTCGCGACCGACAGGGTGATCTGAAATGGCCGGACCGCGGTGCAAGTGCTGTGACGACGCCGAGATCCGTTGGCTGGCGGCGGCGTTCACCGATGCGGCCAACCGACGCGACGGTGTCGCCGCGGCACGTCTGTTCACCGAGGCCGGGGTGTGGTCGCTACCCGGTCTGGATGATGTCGAAGGGCAGGACCGTATCGCCGAGACGATGGGGCGGGTGCTTGGCCGGTTCGATTTCCTCGTGCAGCTGCTGCACGAGGGCACCATCGAGGTCGATGGTGAGCGCGCCCGCGCCCGTTGGTATCTCAGCGAACTGGCACGTGACCGCGACGGGCGGTGCTGGGCGACGACCGCGGTGTACGACGACGTCTTGAGCTGGACCAGACGCGGCAGCCGCGCCGGCGGCGACATAGCACGCTGGTCGTTCGCCACCCGACGGCTTAGCTTTCTGACGTGCGGCCCGATTCCTGACGATATCCGCCATTACCCGTTTCCGGTGCAGCCGGCGACTGACTAACGTCGCGGCCGTCGCGGCAGGCCGTTCACCGCGACGGCCCGTAGCGCTTGGCTGACTTTACGCCTGCCGATGCCGTTGGACATCTCGAGGTTGCAGAACCCGACGTCGTGGCTGTCGTCCAGACGCACCTCACAGATGGTCTCGATAAGAACGAAGTCCTTTTGCCGGAAGATCATTCCGTCGGTGGTCGTGCAGCGCATCGTCAGGCTCTCGCCGCTGGGCAGGTTCCAGACCGCGGTCCCGCCTCGGTGGGAAACCCCGTCCGCCTCAACCAGCGGCACGATGTCCAGGATGCGGCCCGCTCGACTTTTCCGTCGCCGACTATCGCGCCACCGTGGATCCACTGGTACCCCGGCCCCTGTAGCACGATGCCCGAAAACGACAGATGCGGACCAACGGTTCCGACAAACCAGCGGTGGCTGATGATGGTCGACCAGTCGCGGACCCCCACGAGTGGTCGCGGTGATAGAGCGCATCAATGTCGAACTGCGCGTCGCCGATCCCCACAGTCCCCGGGCACGGCCTGAGGACTCAGCGTGATTTGGTGCGATCGTCTGCGCCACAGCCTCGGCCTCGGGACTGTTCCAGACCGGCACGGGATGGTAGAAGCCCTCGAACGCCAAGTCGACGCTCTCGTCGTCATCGCGCACTTCGAGGCCGAGCCCGTTCGCGTCAGTGGAGACAAATGCAGTCCCGCCCGCGGCGAGTCGCTGTTTGCTGCGGTCGGCCGGGTCGATCGGCATCCCGTCGCGATCCTGGCGCCAGCGGAGTCCGTCGGCGGTGACAACCGCACTCGACAGGTTGCACATCCCCGTGGTCGTCTCCTGACCCACTCGGTGCGCCCCGCCGACGCCACGGCGGCGGTCGTACCAGACGACGAACATGCTCTCCTGCCAGAGCTGGTAACCGTCACCGTCGCGCAGTTCGATTGTCCTGGGTGCAGTGCTCCTCTCAGCGCAATGCGGGCAGTAACTCGTTGGCGAGTAGCTGTTCGTGCTCGGCGGTGAATTCTTCGGGACAGGCCGGGCCGACGAACAGGGCGTCGACCCCCGCGTCGACGTACTCGCCAATGCGTGCCCGTACCCTCTCTGGGTTACCGTGCGCCACGTATCGATCGAGGATTGGGCTGAAGTCCTGCTTGTACTGACCGCTCAGTCGCTGCAGGGCGTGCTCCCGGGCTAGGGCCGGATCCCGATGGCAGCTGATGAAGACGAGGGCCCCGGAGCGGATGGAGGACGGATCTCGGCCGTATTCGGCACATAGAAGCTTCAGCCGCGCGAGGCTGTCCTGAATCATCTCCGGGCTGTACATGTAGGGCAGCCATCCGTCGCCGAACCGCGCGGCGCGGCGCAGCGCGGCGTCTTTGCGCCCGGACACCCAAATCGGCGGATGTGGGTGCTGGGCCGGCTTCGGGCTGATGGTGATGCCGCGCAGGGTCGCGTATCGGCCGTTGTGGTCGACGGCGTCCTCGGTCCAAAGCCGTCGGAGGATCTCGAGAGTGTCGTCGGCCCGGCGTCCGCGCTGTGAGACGGGTACGCCGCAGGCCTCGATCTCGACCGGGTTCTCGCCGCCGACGCCTACTCCCAGCTCGAATCGGCCGTCGGAGATGTGATCAAGGGTGGCAGTCATCTTTGCGAGCAGCGCCGCGGGATAGATCGGTACCAGCAGGATCGAGGTCATCAGCTTGATCCTCGACGTGACCGCCGCCGCAGCGCCCAGGGCCACCAGCGGACTTGCCGTGGGCAGGTTGAACGAAACGTGTTCACCGACGGAGATGTAGTCGTACCCCAAGGTTTCCAGGCGGCGTGCGCGGGCGACGACGTCGTCGGCCCCTGTCGTGGACATGCCGATCTCGATAGGCACGTTCATACCCTTCCTGGCTCACACGAACGAACGGTCATACATTAGCGTAATTCGCAGCCTTGGCGCTACGAACGGAGGTCTGTTCAGGTGACTGCCGATGAGCGGCGCTTCGCGCCGGTGACGCGGACCGATCTGGTCCGCTACGCGGGCGCTTCGGGCGACTTCCATCCGCTTCGCCACGATGAACAGTTCTGTCGCGCTGCTGGCTTTCCGTCACCGTTCGCGATGGGCATGTACTCGGCAGGGCTGATCGGGTCGTGGGCGGCTGACCGGGTCGCGCCGGAGGCGATTCCGACGGTTCCGGGTCTGGTTCGAACAGCAGGTGTGGCCGGGCGATGAACTGGTCGTGTCGGGAAGCCGTGAGCCCGGTTCGGACACGTTCGAGATCACCTGCGCAAGGGCCGACGGCATGGTCGTGACCCGCGCGTGGGTGAGTGTCGTGGAGCACGAGAACTCGACACCCGATTAATACAAACGTACGCTTGTTCATACGTTAGGAGTGGAAATGGCCGATGCGCTGATCGTTGACGGAGCTCGAACCCCGCGGGGCAAGGGAAAGCCCAGCGGGGGCCTGCACGAGTTCGAGGCGCTCGCCCTGCTGCCGAGTTCGCTGTTGGCCGAAGTCGTCGGCGGGAGCGTGGTCGGTGGCAGGGGTGAATTCAAGCTCGGCGCGGGCCTGGCCACCTACGCGGTGTACCCGGCGAGGGACGGCTACGTCGCCCTGGTTGCCCAGGAACAGCACTTCTGGGACACCTTGGTAGATGTGGTCGGACTTGGCGACCTGCGCAACCGGCAACGGGACCCGGCAGCCCAGCAGCTGATCCGAGACCGCCTCGGTGCCTTCTTCGCCGCGCGCACCAAAGGGCAGATCGAGCGCGAGTTCGCGGGACGACCCTCCTGCGTGTCCTCGCTCGAGTCATACGAAGAGATGCTGGCCAGCCCGCACGCTAAGGCCCGCGGATTCCTTCGCGCCAACCCTGATGGGCCGGTCACCGAACTCACGCTGCCGGTCACCGTCGATGGTGAGCGACCCCGGGCGTTACGTCCAGCGCCGACCCAGGGCCAGCTCACCGCGGAGATTCTCGCCGAGCTGCGCCGCACGGGCGCCGAGGGGAAGTCGCGCGATGCGCATTGACAGCCTGTTGCCCCAGGAGATCGACCTGTCCCGCTCAGCCGCGAGGACACTGACCGGCCCCGACGGTTACGACGGCCTGTGGATCGGAGAGTCGGCGCACGATCCATGGCTGCAAGCCTTGATCGCAGCCGAAGCCGCGCCGCGCTGCGAGATCGGCACCGCGGTCGTCATCGCTTTCGCGCGAAGCCCGATGACCGTTGCCCACTCGGCTTACGACCTCGCGCGATACACGCAGGGCCGGTTCGTTCTCGGGCTGGGTACGCAGATCAAACAACATGTCGAGCGACGGTTCTCGATGCCGTGGTCCGAGCCGGCCCTTCGCATGCGGGAGTTCGTCGCGGCGCTTCGGGCGATCTGGGCAACCTGGCACGACGAAGTGCCGCTCGATTTCCGCGGCCGGTTCTACACCCACAACTTGATGACGCCGGTGTTCAGTCCGGCGCGCCACCAGTGGGGTCCACCGCCGGTGTACCTGGCTGCGGTAGGCGGAGCGATGCTTCAGCTGGCCGGTGAGGTGGCCGAT
>JBEKNM010000348.1:0-5221 GCA_049522835.1 Mycobacterium sp. | reverse complement strand
CGATCGAGTTCGGAGAAGACCTCCGCCTTGATGGTCTCATCTTCGACAATCGCCTCGATGACCAGCTGCCGGTCGGCCAGGTCATTCAAGTTTGTGGTGAAGGTGAGCTTGCTGAGTGCGCGGTCGCGCTCCCGCTCGGTCACCTTGCCCGCACTGACGCCGCGCTCCAACGACTTCACGATGCGGTTGCGTCCCGCCGTGATCAGGGCCTCAGTGGTCTCGAACACCGTCACGCCGACGCCGGCGCGGACGGAGACCTCGGCGATTCCGGATCCCATCTGCCCGGCCCCGACAACCCCTACCCGCTGGATCGCTGAGTCACTCAAGATTTTCTCCAGTCGTATTGTCGTGCACCGCAGATAGGCCCCGCCCAGGTTGGCCGGGCGGGGCCTATGCTGTCAACTTCGTCTCCAGCGCGAGCAGACGCAGGCTCGCATGCTCTCAGCCGCAACTATGCGATTCTGCTGGGGGTACCTCCCGCTTGCGGGGGACTGCTCGGCAGAGGATCAGCTCAGTGAAACTGCCCCTCTTCGGTGGAACCCGTCAGAGCGGTGGTCGACGAGTCCGGATCGACAGTGGTGGCGATGCGGTCGAAGTAACCGGCGCCGACCTCGCGCTGGTGCTTGGTCGCGGTGTAGCCACGTTCCTCGGCGGCGAACTCACGCTCCTGCAACTCGACATAGGCGCTCATCTGGTTGCGGGCGTAACCATAGGCGAGATCGAACATCGAGTAGTTCAGCGCGTGGAACCCGGCCAGCGTAATGAACTGGAACTTGAATCCCATTGCGGCAAGCTCCTTTTGGAACTTCGCGATGGTGCCGTCGTCGAGATGCTTGCGCCAGTTGAACGACGGCGAGCAGTTGTACGCCAGCATCTGGTCGGGGTACTCGCCCTTGACCGCCTCGGAGAACTTCCGTGCGACCTCGAGGTCCGGGGTGCCGGTTTCCATCCAGATCAAGTCGGCGAACGGCGCGTAGGCCTTCGCCCGCGCGATGCAGGGCTCGATGCCGTTCTTGGTGCGGTAGAAGCCTTCCCGGGTGCGCTCGCCGGTGATGAACGGCTGGTCGCGCTCGTCGACATCCGATGTGATCAGCGTGGCCGCTTCGGCATCCGTACGGGCGATGACAACGGTCGGCACATCGCACACATCGGCAGCCAGTCGGGCCGAAGTCAGCGTGCGGATGTGCTGCTGGGTCGGAATCAGCACCTTGCCGCCCAAGTGGCCACACTTCTTCTCCGAGGCCAGCTGGTCTTCCCAGTGCGAACCCGCGACACCCGCGGCGATCATGGCCTTCTGCAGCTCGAACACGTTGAGGGCGCCACCGAAGCCGGCCTCACCGTCAGCCACGATCGGCGCCAGCCAGTTCTCCACCGACTTGTCGCCCTCGACTTTGGCGATCTGGTCGGCGCGCTGCAACGCGTTGTTGATGCGGCGGACCACCTGCGGCACCGAGTTCGCCGGGTACAGACTCTGGTCAGGGTAGGTGTGGCCGGACAGGTTGGCGTCGCCGGCAACCTGCCAGCCCGACAGGTAGATGGCTTTCAGGCCCGCGCGCACCTGCTGGACGGCCATGTTGCCGGTCAGGGCGCCGAGCGCGTTGACCCACTCCAGGTCGTGCAGCTCTTCCCACAGCACCTCCGCGCCACGGCGGGCCAGGGTGTTCTCCTCGACCACGCTGCCTTGCAGGGCGACGACGTCGCCGGCGGTGTAGGTACGGGTGACGCGCTTCCAGCGCGGATTCGTGTCCCAGTCATGCTGGATCTGCTCGGCGCTCTTCGGGGTGCCAACGACAGACATTGGGCGTACTCCTTAACGGTCTTCAATGCTGAATTGCTGAAGCCCCGCCGCCGTCCTGCGGTAGCTGAGGGCTCCAACTTCACTGGTGTGCTAACACGACCATGGCACAGCCTGTTGATGCCGGTCCACCCATTTCAATTGCCAATTTAGGCCATGACTTTCGGCGATTTTGCAAATTTTGCGAAGCCATTGCAGAACTTAACCGTTTCAGAAGCTACCGACCAGTAACCACAAACCCGCAGGTCAAACAAGCAATTGACGGGTCTGTCGAACTGAGCGCTCCCGCTAGAGGGCGAAGATCGCGGCGACGGCTTTTGTCTCGTCACCAACGGCATATGTGAGCGTTGTAACAGGGCGGTCAACCAGGTTGGGGCCGAATTGATCGGTCGAGCCGGCCGGGTGAACATGCGAGATGATCTCCAGCTTGTCGCCCAGGGCGACCGGCGCCTCGTGTTCGATGGTGGTGCGCAGTGGCCACCGAAACAGTTCGGGGTGCGACGCCAGGTAGTCCTCGATCACGCTCCAATACACCGAGTTGTTCATGTGGTCGAACAAGTCGATATCGGTGACCCGGACCGCGAACTCGTGGATCTCGGATGCATCGTCGCGGCTGCCCGGTTTCAAATAGCCCTTCCACCGCAGCCGATCAATGGACGTGGTCTTGCACAGACTCGCCAGGAAGTCGTCAGAGATACGCGACGGCATCTGGGTTTCCCGGTTGATGTTGATCCAGAATGCCTCGGATTCGATCAGGCCTCGGCCGCGCTTCCCATCTAAGCGAACCCGCATCTCACACCACCGGTTCGAGGTGCCCGAACACCATCGCCGACATCGCAACATGTCCTGGAAGTCGATCGGGCGAATCAGGTCGATCATGGTGCGACGGACGATCCACAGCGGATGGGTCTCTTCGAAGCCCTTCTCGCGCAGTTGGTCCTGGCCGATGTCTTGGATGTGGCGGGCGCCGGCGTCCAGTCGCAGCCGGCCGGTGCGGTCGATGTCGGCAACGCGCACCGGCCATTCGCGATCGAATACATCGGGGTGACCGTCTGGCACCGGCATCAGGATCTTGTCCAGGCTCACAGCTCCGCTCCCTGTTCCTCTTCGTCCGTATCTCAGGTTAGACCCCGAGCCCCCCAGCAAATCATGCCAACGGTGTCCCGCAAACACCAACGCACTACCAACCCTGGCATTATGCTAACTCTGCGAAACACATCTTCGCAGCGGCGGGTACTCTCGGCTGATGTCCAAAACATTCGTCGGCTCACGTGTGCGCCAGCTGCGAAGCGAGCGCGGGTTCAGTCAGGCCGCACTGGCCCAGATGCTGGACATCTCGCCGAGCTACCTCAACCAGATCGAGCACGACGTTCGTCCGCTGACGGTGGCGGTTTTGCTCCGGATCACCGAGGTGTTCGGGGTCGACGCGACCTTCTTCGCGCCCCACGACGACACCCGCCTGGTCGCTGAACTGCGGGAGGTGACGATGGACCGCGATCTGGACATCGATATCGACCCGCCCGAAGTCGCCGAAATGGTCAGCGCTCATCCCACCCTGGCCCGCGCGGTGGTCAACCTGCACCGGCGCTACCGGATAACCACCGCACAGCTGGCTGCCGCCACTGAGGAGCGGTTCACCGACGGCAGTGGCACCGGCTCGATCACCATGCCCCACGAAGAGGTGCGCGACTACTTCTACCAGCGCCAGAACTACCTGCACGAGCTGGACACCGCCGCCGAAGACCTCACGGTCCAGATGCGGCTGCACCACGGCGACCTGGCACGGGAGTTAACCCGTCGGCTGACCGAGGTGCACGGGGTGCACATCACCAGACGCATCGATCTCGGTGATACCGTGCTACACCGCTACGACCCCAAAGCCAACACGCTCGAAATCAGCAATCACCTCTCGTTGGGTCAGCAGATATTCAAGATGGCCGCCGAATTGGCGTACCTCGAGTTCGGCGATCTGATCGACAGCATGGTCGAAGAGGGCAAATTCACCAGCGACGAGTCGCACACGCTGGCCCGGCTCGGGTTGGCCAACTACTTCGCCGCGGCCGCGGTACTCCCCTACCGCCAGTTCCACGACGTCGCTGAGAACTTCCGCTACGACGTCGAGCGGCTGTCGGCGTTCTACTCGGTGAGCTACGAGACCATTGCGCACCGGCTGTCTACGCTGCAACGGCCGTCGATGCGAGGCGTGCCGTTCTCGTTCGTCCGGGTGGACCGAGCCGGCAACATGTCAAAACGCCAGTCGGCCACCGGTTTTCATTTCTCCTCCAGTGGCGGAACATGCCCCTTGTGGAATGTCTACGAGACGTTCGCCAACCCGGGCAAGATCCTCGTGCAGATCGCCCAGATGCCCGATGGCCGCAATTACATGTGGGTTGCCCGCACCGTGGAGCGCCGCGCCGCCCGGTATGGTCAGCCGGGTAAAACCTTCGCGATTGGGCTGGGCTGCGAACTTCGCCACGCTCACCGGCTCGTCTACTCGGAAGGACTCGACTTGTCGGGGGACCCAAATCTCACAGCCACACCCATCGGCGCGGGCTGCCGCGTCTGCGAACGTGACAACTGTCCGCAGCGGGCGTTCCCGGCTTTGGGGCGCGCACTCGATCTCGACGAACACCGCAGCACAGTGTCCCCGTACCTGGTGAAGCAACCATGAGCGCCGCCCCGAACGATCAAGTCGGACGTATCCCGCCGGGCGGGTTGCGTCAGCTGGGGCCGATCAACTGGGTGCTGGCGAAGTTGGCCGCGATCGCAATGCGGGTGCCGGTGATGCATCTGTTCGCCACCCTGGGTCAGCGCCAGGTGTTGTTCTGGGCGTGGTCGATCTACGGCGGCCGGCTACTGCGGGGGCGGCTGCCGCGGGTCGATACCGAATTGGTGATCTTGCGGGTCGGACATTTGCGCACTTGCGAATACGAGCTGCAGCACCATCGGCGGATGGCGCGCAAAAACGGACTGCAAGCCGAGCTGCAAGCGACGATTTTCGCCTGGCCCGACGTGCCAGCGGGAACCGAGCAGACGCTCAGCGCCCGGCAGCACGCGCTGTTGCAGGCGACGGATGAGTTCGTCAACGACCGGACCATCACCGCTACTACCTGGCAGCGCCTCGCGAGTCACCTGGATCGGCGACAGTTGATCGAATTCTGCTTGCTCGCAAGCCACTACGACGGGTTAGCCGCTACGATAACCGCGCTCGACATCCCGTTGGACCGCCCGCGGTAGCCGTCAGAAGGTGATGTCGGCCAGCACCGCCAACGTCAGTACTACCGGCAGTATTGGCAGGCAAAATGCGAATGTCGCCCATAGCCGCTGACCGCGCCGGCGCAGCCACCAGCCCCACACGACGGCGCAGACCGTCAGCACACCGGAGAGCATCAACACGATCGGGCCCCAGTTACCCGCCGTCGCGGC
>JBEKNM010000347.1:0-5229 GCA_049522835.1 Mycobacterium sp. | reverse complement strand
GGAACCCACAGCCGTGGCTCCAGCACCGCGGCGCGGCCCGCCGTGCTGTCCCGCAGTGGACCCTCGTACGGCGCCACGATTACAACTCGCGCACCCCGGCGCACCCCGGCCGCGGCGGCACCGACCAGGGCGGGATCCCCGGGGTCGTCGCCCGCGATGATCAGCACATCGAGCGGACCGACCCAGGGCGGCGCCTCGCTGGCGACCACGATCGGCTCGGAGGCCGCGGCTCCCAACGTCGCAGCCAGCATGGCACCGGCAGTCGCGGCGGTACCAGGGCCGGCCACCCAGATCACGCTGCGCGCGCGGTCCCCGGCGCGCAACGGGTCCAGTGCGCCTTCGTCGGCCGCAGCAGCAACGGCGCGCACCTGCGCCCCGGCCGACGACGCAGCCCGCAGCAGACCCTCCCGGTCGGCGGCAAGCAGGCCCTCGGCGTCTTCGAGATCGATCTCCCGGGTGGCGTTCACGATCCGGCCACTTCGCGCGCTGTTTGGCCGGCGATCTCGGCGCTGACCTGCTGGACCACCGCGTCGACATCCTCGGTGCTGCGACCCTCCACATTGAGCCGCAGCAACGGCTCGGTATTGGAGCTGCGCAGATTGAACCAGCAGCCGTCGCCCAAATCCACCGTCACCCCGTCCAGGTGATCGATGGACTGAATCCGGCCACCGAAGGACTTGAGCACGGCATCCACACAATTCGAGGCGTCCGCCACGGTGAAATTGATCTCGCCGGAGGATTCGTAGCGTTGATAGTCGGCGGTCAACTCGGATAACGGCCGTTGCTGCTCACCGAGAGCGGCCAGCACATACAGCGCCGCCAGCATCCCTGAGTCAGCGCCCCAGAAGTCACGGAAGTAATAGTGCGCCGAATGCTCACCACCGAAAATCGCGCCGGTCTCGGCCATCAACGCCTTGATATAGGAGTGTCCGACCCGCGAGCGTAGCGGTGTGCCGCCGCGCTCGCTGACCAGTTCTGGCACCGCTCGGGAAGTGATCACGTTGAATATGACGGACGCGCCGATCTCCCGGTTGAGCTCGCGAGCGGCCACCAGACCAGTCACCGTGGACGGCGAGACCGGCTGGCCGCGTTCGTCGACCACGAAGCACCGGTCGGCGTCGCCGTCGAAGGCCAGTCCGATATCGGCACCCCTGTCAAGCACAAAAGCCTGCAGGTCCACCAGGTTGGCCGGGTCCAGCGGGTTGGCCTCGTGATTGGGGAATGAGCCGTCCAGCTCGAAGTACAACGGCAACATGGTGATCGAGTCGATCGCGCCGAGCACGGCCGGCGCGGTATAACCGGCCATCCCGTTGCCGGCGTCCACGGCCACCCGCAGCGGACGCCCCGCGGTGTTCACCAGCGAACGTAGGAACACGCCATAATCACCAAGCACATCCCGATCGGCGATGGTCCCCGGCTGCCCGCCATACGTGGCGACCCCGGCAATCACATCTTCGCTGATGACGGTCAGCCCGGTATCCGCCCCGACCGGCTTGGCGCCGGCCCGGCATAGCTTGATGCCGTTGTAGGCCGCCGGATTGTGGCTGGCGGTGAACATCGCACCCGGGCAATCCAGCAGCCCCGCGGCGAAATAAAGCTGATCGGTAGACGCCAATCCAATTCGCACCACATCGAGGCCCTGGCTGGTTACACCAGTGGCAAAAGCAGCTGCGAGCGACGGCGAACTGTCCCGCATGTCGTGGCCGATCGCCACCTGCCGCGCACCATCCGCCCGCATCAACCTGGCGAATGCGGCGCCCACATCGGCGGTCAGCGACTCGTCGATCTCTTCGCCGACCAGCCCGCGCACGTCATACGCCTTGATGACACGGTGGACAGCCGCGGCGGGCCGTGACATGCGGTCTCCTGACGCCATGGATTCCGTGGACTCTTCGCAGTTAGCCTATCGGCCTCCGACGGGTACTCGCCGCAACGGCATCATGGCGATACCGTGAAGCGCTGGTCAGCGCTGGTCAAGGCTAGTCAGGGCTAGTCGGTGGGATCGGGCAACACCCGCAAATGTCCGCGCCGGCGTCCGGAACGATGCTCGGGCTGCGCGAGCAAACCACTGCTCGGCGCAGTTGCGTGAGCTCCGGTGTGGTGCAGGTGCGCGTCAGAGAAGCCGTTCAGGACAGCGCCGGTTCCGCCTCTGTGGGGCAGGTTCGGATCGCCTGGCCCACCTTCGCGTACCGCGTCCGCGAGGGCGACCAGGTCATCCTCGTCAGGGTGGGTGGGCTCAGAAAGGAGGGGTCCGGCGTGGCGCACGAGTTCCCATCCGCGGGGCGCGGTGATGCCGCCGGCATGGCCGACGCACAGATCCCACGAGTGCGGCTCGCGCGCGGTGGCCAGTGGACCTACCACTGCCGTCGAGTCCGAGTACACGAACGTCAACGTCGCGACCGCATAATGCGGACACCCGGGCCGGCAGCAGCGACGGGGAACGTTCACGACCGAAAGGCTATCGTGCGGAATCGTCGCCGAAGCGCCGGACACGCGCATCCGTTGGGGCCGCGATGTGCAACCGTTACCATCGGCCGGTGGACGATTCGCGCAGCTACCCGCGGAACGGTCGCTCTCAGAGCGGGTCCGCTGCGCGCCGATTGGCTTCCCACCGGGCAACGCGGCGGGGCCGGGATATGCGCGGTCCACTGCTCCCGCCGACGGTGCCGGGATGGCGCAGTCGGGCCGAACGGTTCGACATGGCGGTGCTGGAAGCCTACGAGCCCATCGAGCGCAGCTGGCAAGAGCGAGTGTCCGACCTCGATGTCGCAGTCGACGAGATCCCCCGCATCGCCGCCAAGGATCCCGACAGCGTGCAGTGGCCACCCGAAGTGATCGCCGACGGACCGATCGCACTCGCCCGCTTGATCCCGGCCGGCGTCGACGTCCGCGGCAATGCCACGCGGGCGCGGATTGTGTTGTTTCGCAAGCCGATCGAGCGACGGGCGAAGGACACCGTCGAACTCGGCGAGTTGCTGCACGAGATCCTGGTGGCTCAGGTGGCCATCTACTTGGACGTGGACCCCGCAGTCATCGACCCGACTATCGACGACGACTGAGCAGGCCCGCGTCCTAACTCAAATGATGCCGCGCTTGAGGCGGCGACGCTCCCGCTCGGAGAGTCCGCCCCAGATGCCGAAGCGCTCGTCATGCTCCAAGGCGTACTCGAGGCACTCGTGCCGCACCTCGCAACCCAAGCAGATCTTCTTGGCTTCGCGGGTGGAGCCGCCCTTCTCAGGGAAGAAGGCCTCGGGATCCGTTTGCGCGCACAGCGCGCGGTCCTGCCATTGGTCACTGGGGACCTCGGGCTCGGGGTCGAATGCGACTGGCGGCTCGAATGCGACTGGCGCATCAGGAACAACAGTCAGGTGCGGCCGGGCAATTGCCCCGGGCGCCGAGCCAATTGTGGTGTGCGGTGTGCTTGCCAAAACGCCCCGAAGGTGCTCATACGACATGCTTTTCCCGCCTCCTCACCTTGTTTGAGTAGCGTAAATGCGATTCCCACTGTTCTGATGTACAGACATTCGAACATGTGATCGAATCTCGGTCTGCGACACCGGAACCGGCCGGCCAACCGGGAAATGACACTGCTGTGATTAGACACGGGTTAATCTGCCGGGTCAAGCTCTACAGCGCATTTCCATACCATCTCGTGACCAAATTTCGGCGTTTCTGTTGTAGTGCGTCCCCGGCGTGTCGAGTGCAAGTACCCACAAGTCCTATTTGAGGTCCTCTTCGCGGTTGTCAGATTTGGGCCCGCTGGCAGCCGCTTAGGACACCAGCGCCGGCCGGTACTGTCGTGCTGTGAAGGTCACCGTTCTGGTCGGTGGGGTCGGCGGCGCGCGCTTCCTGCTAGGGGTCCAGCAGCTGCTCGGTCTGGGTCAGTTCTCGGCGCAACAGCGCGAAGACAGCCTGGCCACCGACCACCAGCTAACCGCCGTCGTGAACGTCGGCGACGACGCGTGGATCCATGGGCTGCGTGTCTGCCCGGATTTGGACACGTGCATGTACACCCTGGGCGGCGGGGTGGACCCGCAGCGCGGCTGGGGTCACCGCGACGAAACCTGGCACGCCAGGGAGGAATTGACGCGCTATGGCGTGCAGCCGGACTGGTTCCAGCTCGGCGACCGCGACCTGGGCACCCACCTGGTACGCACTCAGATGCTGCAGGCCGGCTACCCGCTGTCGCAGATCACGACGGCGCTCTGCGACCGCTGGCAACCCGGCGCACGGTTGCTGCCTGCAACCGACGACCGTTGCGAGACGCACGTGGTGATCACCGATCCGGTCGACGACAGCCGCCGGGCGATTCACTTCCAGGAGTGGTGGGTGCGCTACCGCGCTCAGGTGCCCACGCACAGCTTCGCGTTTGTCGGCGCTGAAAATGCCAGCGCCGCAACTGAAGCGGTGGCGGCCATCGCCGACGCCGACATCATCTTGCTGGCACCGTCGAACCCGGTGGTCAGCATCGGAGCCATCCTGGCAGTTCCGGCGATTCGCGGCGCGTTGCGGGCGGCCACCGCCCCGATCGTCGGCTATTCGCCGATCATCGGTGGAAAGCCGTTGCGCGGCATGGCCGATGAATGCCTTACCGTAATCGGTGTGGAATCCACCGCGGAGGCGGTGGGCCGGCACTACGGCGCGCGCAGCGCCACCGGAATATTGGACTGCTGGCTGGTGCACGACGGTGACCACGCCGACATCGACGGAGTCGCGGTGCGCTCGATACCGTTGCTGATGAGCGACCCGAAGGCAACCGCCGAAATGGTCAGCGCCGGGCTGGAGCTTGCGGGCGTGACAGCGTGATCGAGCACGGTGCAGCCTCGACGATCGAGATCCTGCCCGTCACCGGGCTTCCCGAATTCCGGCCCGGCGACGATCTGAGTGCTGCTGTCGCCGCCGCCGCGCCGTGGCTACGCGACAGCGACGTCGTGGTGGTCACCAGCAAGGTGGTGTCCAAATGCGAGGGCCGGCTGGTGGCGGCGCCGGAGGATCCCGAGGAGCGGGATCAGCTGCGGCGCAAATTGGTCGACGATGAGGCGGTGCGGGTGCTGGCGCGCAAAGGCCGGACCTTGATCACCGAGAACCGGATCGGGCTGGTGCAGGCCGCCGCCGGCGTGGACGGATCCAATGTCGGCCGCACTGAACTCGCGCTGCTGCCGGTCGACCCCGATGGCAGCGCCGCTACGCTGCGCGCCGGGCTGCGCGAGCGGCTCGGCGTCGACGTCG
>JBEKNM010000346.1:0-5236 GCA_049522835.1 Mycobacterium sp. | reverse complement strand
CCCTAGTTGAAAATATGATAGGCGGTTCTCCACCCTCAAACGATGCGCCACCCGACGACAGCCGAACGGCGGCCCAACCGGCGCGGCCAACGTCTAAAGCAACGCTGGCGGCGGGTCTGACACGGTCGCGCCGAGGCGGACTCCGCGAGCGTAACGCCACCGCGCGTTTCAGCCGACTTTTTCGCCGCGACGTTACGCTCGCGGCTGCACCGGGTCTCGCCAAGTGTGCCGCATGCCACAGTTGACTAATCAGACAGATCTGTCTAGTGTCGTCTGTGTTAGACAGACAGGTCTACTCAATCGACAGGAGATCATCATGACGGAGCAACCCGAGAACCAACTGCCAGTCGCCCTGGTGACCGGAGCGACATCGGGAATCGGGCAGGCGGTGGCGCTGCAGCTGGCCCGCGAGGATTTCAGCGTGATCGTGCACGGCCGCGACGCCGGCCGCGGCGCAGCGACGGTCAAAGAGATCGAATCGGCCGGCGGGCACGCCCGTTTCATCGCGGCCGACTTGTCCGACACGGCCGCAGTGACCGCCTTGGCCGAAAAGGCCGGAGAAGTCGAAGTACTGATCAACAACGGTGGGTTCTCGTGGTTCGGGCCGACCGCGGAGCTGGACACCGACACCTTCGATGACATGTTCGCCAGCAATGTGCGTGCCGCCTACCAACTGGTCGCGGCGCTGGCACCTGGTATGGCCGAGCGCGGTCACGGCAGCATCATCAGCGTGGACAGCATGGCCGGACACATCGGTCTGGCCGGTGGCGCGGCATACGGCGCGACGAAGGCCGCTTTGACCACCATGACCCGGTCTTGGGCCGCCGAATTCAGCCCGTCGGGCGTCCGCATCAACACCGTCGCCCCGGGCCCGGTCTTCACCGCCGAGTCCAAGCGGGAACTCATCGAGAACCTCGCCGGCACAACGCTGTTCAAGCGCGGAGCGCAACCCGAGGAGATCGCCGAGGTCATCGCATTCCTGGCCTCCCCCAAGGCCAGCTACATCACCGGCGCGGTCATTCCCGTCGACGGCGGCCGGACGGCGGTGTGAGCACCATGAGCAGCACATATCAGCCCAGCCCCAGTGATCGAGTCCGCGAGCAGGTGGCGCTCTACGAAGCCACCGACGGGCAAGAAGGCAACACCCTGGAGGGCCGGCCGGTGGTCATCCTGACGACCATCGGAGCCAAGACGAGCAACATCCGCAAAAACCCTGTGATGCGGATCAAGGAGGGTGACACCTACGTCGCCATCGCGTCCAACGCAGGAGCCACTAGCCACCCGTCGTGGTACCGCAACCTCATCGCCCACCCAGAGGTATCGCTACAGGACGGTGCGACGGTCTACCAGTTGCGGGCCCGGCAGGTCCACGGCGAGGACCAGGTGCGCTGGTGGCGCGTCGCCGAAAGCTTCTGGCCATATTTCCCGGAGTACCGTGCCAAGGCCGGTGCCCGCGAGATTCCGGTAATGCTGTTGGAGCCGATCGAAACTCAGGGTGGTGAGGGTTAATGGCTACCACGACACCAGAGACGGTCGAACCGCGGCGATCGGCCCGCCAACGGCTACTCGACGCCGCGAGCGAGTTGTTCTATAACGAAGGCGTCCAGAGCGTCGGCATCGACCGGATCATCGAACACGCCGGGGTGGCCAAGGCGTCGCTGTACAACACGTTTGGCAGCAAAGAAGAACTCGTGCAGGCCTACCTGACGTCTCGCCACGCAGGCACCATAGAACGACTCACCGCCGAGATCGAAAAGCACACCGATCCCAGAAGCCGACTGCTCGCAATCTTCGATGCTCAGGCTGAACTGGCCGGCCAGCCGGATTTCCGCGGCTGCGCGTTCATCTCCGCCAGCGCCGAAGCGCCTGCTGGCGGGCTCATCGAACAGGCGGCCGACGACTATCGCGCCGAGATCCGCGCGCTTTTCACCCGACTCGCCGAGCAGGTCGGAGCGTCCGAGCCCGATATGCTCGCCCGCCAGCTCCACATGATCTACGACGGCGCTGGAATAAGCGCGCGCATGGACCGAGACCCCACAGCCCCAGCCGGCGCGCGCGCCGCGGCCGCATCGCTTGTCGAGGCCCAACGACGATGAAGATATCCGTGCAATTCGCGACCTCGCTGGATTCGCCCGAACACATCGCCATCGCTGAAAGCCTGGGCTACGACCGCGCATGGCTGTTCGACACCCCACACGAGAGCCCCGATGTGTGGATGATGCTCGCTCTGGCCGCCGCACGAACCAGCACCATCGGCCTGGGCCCCGGCGTACTGGTACCCACCCTCAGACATCCCATGGTCAACGCCTCAGCGGCAGCGGCACTTTCGGCACTAGCGCCGGAGCGCGTCGCGGTTGCCTTCGGCACCGGTTTCGCCGGTGCTCGCGCGTTGGGCGCCAAGCCGAGCAGCTGGTCGTTTCTGCGCGATTACGTCCGCGCATTCCGCGGTCTGCTCAACGGCGAAACTGTCGACTGGAATGGATCTCCGATGCGGATGATGCACCCCAAGGGGTTCGCCCCGGCCCGACCCATCAACATCCCCATCCTGATTTCGGCGCTGGGCCCCAAGGGACTGGCGGTGGTCAAAGAGCTGGCCGATGGTCTGTTCACCGTGAACGGCGAGACTGGTTCCGCTGCGCAATTCAGCTGGGCCGCCCTCGGTGTGCACGGAACAGTCCTCGCCGACGGCGAGCCGCTCAACTCGGATCGCGTTCGTGCGGCCGCAGGACCCGGAAATGCCCTGGCCTATCACGCGACTCATGAATTCGGCGGCGATGTCACCGCGCTGCCCGCTGGTGACGTCTGGCTCGACGCCATTAGCCAAGCCCCGCATAATGAGAGGCATTTGGCCATCTACGAGCAGCATCTGGTTGACCTCAATGACGCCGACATCGCGGCGTGGACCGCAGGCAGTCGGAAAGCGATCCCGCAGACCACCCTCACCGGAACAGCTGCCGAAATTGCTGGGCGCCTCACCGAGATCGCCCGGCAGGGCATCACCGAGGTGATCTACCAACCCACCGGCCCCGACATCGCCAGTGAACTCGACGCGTTCATTGCCGCGAGCCGAACACCTGCCGAGATACCTGGGACCGCGTAATCCGTCGCTTTGCGCGCGTTCTCGATGCGCGCCTGGGACGCTCGGACTTTGGACGCCCACAGCACTGTGACCAAATCGTTAGTTGAGTGATGCATCGAGTGGGTAGGGGTTCGACGGATGTGTCGAAACGAGTTCTCTCGCGTTGCAATACGCTATCGAGCATCCGGTATTCAAGGTTACTCATGATAAAAATAATTCATGAAAAACATTGCACGAGTTACACTATCGGCATTCGCCGTGACCGCAGGCTTAGGGCTGGCCGGTTTGGGAGCGGCTACCGTCGCCCAGGCCCAACCCGCGCCGTTCCCAACATGGTGCCCAGGCGACTTCTGGGACCCGGGTTGGGGTTTCAATCCCGACGGGGGCCGCTGCCACGATGGTGGTCCCGGCTGGCGTGGTCACGACGATGGCCGTGGCCCGGGTTGGAACGATAACCGCGGCTGGCGTTAAACGGACACTTCGGGTTAAACGGACACTTCGGGGAGTCGGGACTGCGCACGGTTGTGCGCAGTCCCGTAACCGGAGCGGCAGCGACGTATAACCGGCCCGGGCTTAGCGCGGCACGTACATGATGATGGCCACGCCGACCAGACAGACAACGGCTCCGATCAGGTCCCAGCGGTCGGGGCGAAATCCGTCGAATACCACGCCCCAGGCCAATGAACCCGCCACGAAAACGCCGCCATAAGCGGCGAGAATCCGTCCGAAATGGGCGTCGGGCTGAAGTGTGGCGACAAACCCGTAGGCACCGAGCGCGATGACGCCCAGTCCGGCCCACAACCACCCCCGATGCTCGCGAACGCCCCGCCAGACCAACCAGGCGCCGCCGATCTCGAATACCGCTGCGACAAGAAATAGGGCAATCGATTTGACCGCGGTCATGAGGCGTCGCGAATGATGCTTTGCCACTGCTCAAGCCCGTTGTAGAGCTGAGTCAATTCGGCCAGGCCCCCTGAGGTTTCCGCGATCCGGCCATCCTCTAGTGCACTGTCACTCATGTCGAATCACTGTTAATGAACTCCGCTGGTTTATTCACAAAGCTGTCATCCCAATTACCGCCTTGACCTGGTCATATGCCATAGTAAAGGCGCCCGGCTCAGTGACCGCAGGGATGAGGCCATCATCAGATTCATGATCGACACCGCCGCCCGCGCCGCCGCGGTCGTGGGTTTGCAGACATCGGACGTTGATTTGGACCGGATCGTAGCAGTCATCCGCCGCGGCAAAGGCGGCAAGGGCAGGGTCGTCCCGATTGGTGATGCCACACCAGCGGCGCTGGATCGCTACCTGCGAGTGCGGCGCTATGTTGGAGCGCTACGCGTAGTCCACGGCCACCGGTCGAGCGTTGGTTACGGCCAGGCGCCTGAACCTGGAGACTTGTAGCATGATTTCCGTTACCCGGAACCCGTTGGGCACGAAGGAGATGCGATGACGGAACTCGACGAGGGGCAACTGGAATGGCTGCAGGACCCGCTGAACCCCGACGGTTTCGCCGCCCTGCCAATAGATCGGTCTGCTATCGGCCACATTTACCGCGTCTTTCCGTCCCCCCGAGGTGGGTGGGAATACATCCGGAATCAGGGCCTTACGGTCGGCCCGCTGACGGTCGGGTCGAGGCATGGCGATGCCCCTACCGCCGATACGGCCATGGCCGTCCTGGAAGCCGATTGGTTCACCATCCAGCGATTTGGGGATTGGGCCCGGTACATGGCCGACAACCCGCCGCCCGCGGAGGCGGGCGAAGCTGCGGACGGAATGCCGGACATCTGCGACACACCGCAAGAGTCAGCAAGTATCAGAGATCGATAGGCGCTACTAGTCTGATCGCCGTGACGTCACCTTGGTCGCCGAGCCGGCTCGGCAACTTGGCTGGCAAACGAGTCATCGTGACGGGAGCGACGAACGGCGTGGGGCTGGGCACGACGCGTGGTCTGGCCAAGGCCGGTGCCCAGGTTATTTTGGCTGTGCGCAACACCGAACTCGGTGAGCGGCGTGCGGCCGAGGTCGGCGGCTCGACGTCCGTCGTCAAGCTCGATCTCGCCGATATGTCGTCGGTGCGCGCATTCCCCGGTCTGATCGACGGCGACGTGGACATTCTGATCAACAACGCCGGCGCTCTCACCGACCGCCGTGCCG